>JAJRUA010000331.1 GCA_024278035.1 Planctomycetota bacterium
GACGAATCGACCGTTACGACGGGCCAGCGGATTGGGATCGCGATCGGGAAGTGGGCGGGTATCGTAATGAGCACATAAGAGAACGCGTTGTTTTACTTCGGGGCGCCACTTTGCAATCAGATTGGCCATCGGCACTTTCGATTGATCGAGAGGGTGGCGTGCCTTGAAGCGTTGCAGGTTCACCTCCGCACCGAGTGCCTTAAAATGCTTGAGGAGCAACTTCTGCTGGGCTCGCATCGCCCGGCTGCCGCTCGGACGGGGGCCCAGACTGCATAGCTGTTTGAGATACCCATAGGCTCGCCCCGCGTTCAGGGCCGTTTCCTCGGCCGCAGCAGTACTGGTGTACTGAACCAACCGAACCGGTAGCGGCGGGCTATTATACGTCGTCTGCTCTCTCTCACCGATTTGCGATTGAAGCGACTCGATTGCTTTTTCTAAAACACGATCAACAGTGGCCGGCGGTGCCGGTTTCTCTTCCGTCTCTTGGTCGGTCCATAAGTCACGATCCCGACGCCACTTGTTCCAGGCCTCGATCTCTTTTTCCGATTGAATAACGGTCATGCCCGCATTGGGAGAAACCCCCCACTCCTTGCTCTCTGGCGTTCCGGGCAGGCGGTGGATGTTCACGCCGCTTGGTCGCCAGTAGCTGGCCGAGGTGAGCTTGAGCAAACTGCGGCGAGCTTCGATCGACAAAAGCTGCTGGACTGTTCCCTTGCCGAAGGATCGTTCGCCAATCACCGTCGCACGGCCATGATCCTGCAAACAGGCGGCAACGATCTCCGCAGCACTTGCCGTGTTGCGATCGATGAGCACGACCATGGGCAGGTCTTCAAAATCGTCCTCTTCGGTTGTCGAGTAGACTTCGAGCACTTTGCCATCGCGGCCCCGGGTCGAAAGCACCTCCATCCCGGCAGGGAGAAAAAGATCGGAAACCTCCACTGCCGCATCGAGCGCGCCGCCCGGGTTGTTGCGTAGGTCGAGCACGATCGATTTTACGCCTTCCGCTCGGAGTTGGGTGAGACGCTCAGAGAGTTCTTCGACCGTTCGGTTGCCGAACGAAGTAAGACGCACCAGAGCGATGCGCGGGTCGGATTCAAGACGAAATTGCCAGCCACCATTCGGCAAACGCTGGTCCCCAAGGATCGATGGCAAAAGGATTACTTTTCGCACAAGCTGTACGGTGAGCAGGTCCGAATTTTCTTTGCGACGTAGGGTGAGACGGAGTGGTTCTCCCGCCGCGCCGCGCATCTTGCCGAGCACTTCGGTCAGAGGCAGGCCGACAATCGGTTCCTCGTTGACGGCGACGATTTCGTCCCCAGCACGTACGCCCCCATGAAAAGCAGGCGTGCCTGGCTCGGGAGATTCGACCACCACGAGACGTGGCTTAGCGTCCGACTGGGTTGCGTCCGGTTGTACAAGCTGGATTCGTACGCCGATGCCGCCGAACTCACCCTTCATTTCGGTCAGCAAGGGCTTGGCATCACGAGGCTCGATAAAGGCCGAATGTTCATCGCCGCGCGAACGGAGCACGGCGACCATCCCTCGCATGGCACCTGCCAGAAGTTCGTGGTCCGACGGGGCCTCGAGCGCCATGTCGTTAATCAACCGATAGCCTCGGCTTGCATAACGAGCGTACGGATTTCGCTCCGCGCGTGAGACGCAAAGCAGCATCACAGCAAGGGCAACGGCAAGGATCGAGAGATTACGGCGAGGCATGGCCCCTATTATCCGCTACGCGGCGTGCCAACGCCAGCCTACTGCCTACTGGCGAGCCGCAAGCGTTAGCGACCGGAGGGATTTTCCGAGGGATTTTGAAAGAGGACAAGGCATCCGCTGAAAAACTCCGGTCGCTGACACTCGCGGCTCACCTAGCTAGAAGAGCGGCGGAAACCACGTAGTTTTTTTTGCAGAGCGGCGTTCTCTGGCGAGAGGGGCGCGTCGGCTTGCTCAACGGTTGTCTCGCCTGTCCCAATCTCAGCCTCGCCATCGGGTAAATCATTCGAGCCGACAGCCGGCGGGAAGGGAACAATCGCTGGCAGGTCTTCCGAGGAATCGGTCGATTCCATTGCCTCGGAGTCTATTGGTGGCAAAGCGGGTACACCGGGTGCGAAGAAGCGTCCCAAAGGGCCGCACAACAGCGCTGGCAAGAGAATAAGATCACCGACGAGGGCGGTGCCCAGCATGGTAATCATTAGGCTGCCGAACTGCTGGGTCGGGGTGAATGTGCTAGCGACGAAAACGGCCAGTCCTAACCCTGCGATTAAAGTGGTTTGCAACATGGCTGTGGCGCATCGATCGAACGCTTGGCGCGTGGCGGTCTGACGATCGAGGCCGCTCCGGACGCCCCGGCCGAACCAAGTGACAAAGTGCAACGTGTCATCCACGGCGACGCCAAGCGCAACGCTGGCGGTCATCATGATTCCGATATCGACCTTCACACCAAGCCAGCCAAGCGTGCCAAACACGGTGACAATCGGGAAGACGTTCGGAATCATCGATGCGATTCCTGCTGTCGGGCTGCGAAGTACAAGGACCATCACGCCGGCGATCAACACAGTGGCCCAGCCGATGCTTCTTCGCAAACTGGCGAGAAGTTCGCGTTGGGTCTTGAAGACGAGAGGGACGACACCGGTGTAAACCGCCACGTTGGCAGCCTTGCCAGCAATTGCCGATTCGCCAGAGGGGTGGGGAAGAAGCACAAGGGGCTCAATTTCTTGAAGCGTAGCAGCCGTCGAGGCGACTTCGGGCGACAGGGCGATCAACGCATCCTGCCCGGCAAGAATTTTAGTGAGGTGTTCACGCCCCGCCTCATCCGCCTCAGCAAGTCGTGCTGTGCTAAGGGCCGACACTTTCACACGCCTCCCGGCGGATTCTTTTAGCAAGGTGATAAGCCTTGCTTCGACCGACCCCTCGGCCGGTCTCTTGGAAGCAGCGTCTTCCGAAGGGAACAACACGCAAACGCGTGCCTTGTCCAAGAGCTTTCCGCCCGAATGCAACTTGGCAACGATCGCATCGCGTGCGCGATAGGCTTCAAGCAAGGGTTCGACGCGGCCTCGTAACGCGGTAACGAACTGGCCGTAATCCACATCGCCTAGGGCGGTCACACGGGCGCTGATGCGCCACAGCTCGCGGCCCGTCGGTTTTCCGTCGGCGCCCACTTCCTTTTGGAGATACTCATACAAATCATCGCGAGCCTCTTCTAAAGCGAGACTGTTGATTCGTTCTACGCCCTTTCGAAGCGAAGCGGTCCCCGTTTCAGTCGGGGCTGGCGAAAAAGTGGTTGCCGAAAGGGCCCGGCTCACGGGGCCGAGTGACTCGATTTCACTCTGCAAACGGCGGCTCAACTGAGCCCGCTCGAAGAGGGTCATCCGGTAGGCAACCCGGCCATCCGTATCAGGAGCATCAAGAGGCAATTCTGCCGGCTCATCGGGCGAACGCATCTGTGCCGAATCTAACGCAACAATCACTTCCATCGGCACCAAGTTGCCAAGATGTTGTTCGAGCCATTCGTAGTCGGTGATCAGGTCGCAGCTCGGATCGAGCAGCTTGAGCAATTTGACCGAGGTCTGAATCTGCGGTATGCCAGCCGCGAGTGCCAGCATGAGGGTCAAGCACCCGGCGGTTGTCAGGGCATGTCGGGTCGTGACGAAATGGGAGAGTGGCGTGTACCACGGGGCCTTCTCAGGTTCTTCTTCGGCATCCGGTTCTTTGTCACGGCGTTTGCGACGCAGGGAAGCATCGCTCGGGGGGAAGCTGTGCAGCAGGACCGGCAGCAGGGCGAACAAGAGGCCCACCGAGGCAACCACGCCAATCGCCGTGAACATGCCAAACTTGCGGATCGGCAAAATATCACTTGTAGCAAGCGAACCGAGCCCCACGGCAGTGGTAAACGAAGCGAGCAGACAAGGCCCCCACGCGATGCTCACGGCCCGTTCAGCGGCACCTTTCTGGCCACGTTTCTCACGTTCCTCACGATAGTAATTCACCAAGTGGATCGCGCCCGACAGTCCGAGCACGTAGACCACCGCGGGCATCGACATCAGAATCGCGTCCGTTTTGCCGTAATGAGGCTCCGGCAAACCAAGGCCTAGCACCTCGAAGACGCCATAGTAGAAAACGAGTGCCAGGCTCATTCCGGCGCTGGTGACGGCAAGGAAAAAGACCATAACGGTCAGCTTCCAACTTCGGAAACAAAGGTAGGAGAGCACGAGGCCCACAATGCCTGAGAGTCCGGCCAAGCGCATGAGGGTTCTTTCGCCCTCTTTGTCGATGGTCACGTTATCGACGGGCGGCCCTCCCATGTGGATCGAAGCGAGCGGCACACCACATTCGGCATGGGCGATCTGTTCGATGCGATCAACCGCTCGGCGCATCGCACGGTTGTTTGCCGTTAAGGGATCGGCGAGATAGGCAATCAGGCAAGTCGTACGTGAGGCCTCCTCAAGCGGCTTGCCAGCGGCGTCCGTCAGTATCGGCCCGACGAGCGCTCCCTCAAGTCTCGCAATGGCGGTCGATCGATCGAGATTTGCCGGAGCCTGTGTGAGAGACTCTATTATCCCTGGCCCCGTGACGACGCGTGGATACCAATGCAAGCCTTCTGCATCGACTTCTGCCAAGAGTTTTTGCTGAAGCAGCCTTAGTTTTTCGGCATTGCCGAGCGTGCAGCCATCCCAGCTCACCAGCGCAAAGCTCTCACCAACAAAGTGATCGCGAAACCATTGGAGGTCTGCCGACTCGGCGTAGTTGTCCGGAAGCCAGTCTTCAGCCTTGTTGGTGTTGCTTTCAATGGCGCGTCTTGCGCCGCGCGGGATGAAAGCAACTGTTAGGGCCACCAGAACCGATAGCCAAAGCCAGTTCGAAAGTCCCCAACTGCGTCGATCAAGAAACGAAACGCTTTCACCCGATGCGCCTTTCTTCAGGGAAAGAGAAACGTCGGTTGGCGAATCGTTGGGCATGGCGAGCGAAAGATAGGACTAACGGCAAAGGTCGGTGACCCAGACGTAGAGGGCCCCAAAGGGACCGATATCGCCTAGGCCGGTTTACCCCAGCCTATCGCCTAGGCCGCAAGATCGTCTACGCCACAAACCCCTCTCAAGCGGGTATTTGTCCCTTTTACACCCTACCAATAGTACTCTGTACCGAAAGTAACGCCATTGTAGAAGACATCGCCCGTCACACCGATCGAAGTCGAAACAGGATTGAAGTTCACTTGGTTGGGAGCCAAGGCTGCGGCGGTCACATAAAGCCCTTCCCAGCCAAATCGGAGGGATAGGTTGGGTCTTAGGTGGTAGCGGAGCGTGATGTCCCATTGCGAGAAATACGATACGGTGTTTTCACGCGTTGCGGTCGCAAAATTATTCTGAGAGACGGTATCGTTGACTGTCGCGTCGGTCGCACTGAAGGCGAGGTTACCCGACGTGGTGGCATTGTTGACATAAGCGCCCATTTTGCCTCCAGCACTTAGATTCCAACGATCCGCTTCGTACGTGAGCCCGTAGCCAAGTTGGAAGCCAAACATGTCGTTACTGGTACGGATCCGGTAGGTACCATTGGTGTTGGCACCTACTGGGGTGATGTCGCTGGCAAACCAGTTGACACTCTCGTCCAAGTTAAAGTACCGGAGTCCGGCAAGATCCTGCCGAGTCCACCCGGGCGAAGCCTTGCGGACCCATTCGCCGGTTGGTTGTAGTTCAACTCGGTCTTTGTCCATCCGCTCGTTGACTTGGTAGTTCCACTCCCAGCTATTGAATCGGCTGCTGTAGGCAAAGTTCGAGGCGTTGGCGCCGGTGAAGTTCGTACGGCCCTGGTGAAGAACATCTGGCACAAAAAGCCGCTGATTGGTTGCCGACTGGACACTTACTTCTTCGTTCCATTCGGCTCCGCCAAAGATGGCCATCTCAGCCGTATGGTCACGATTCCTTTGGTCACGAAAGAGGAAACGGCCAATGGTGAGTCGTGGCATCCCATCCCAACCAGGGCTGCTTTCCCCGATTTGGCCATTGACGCCAGTCGGATTGCCAGCAGGGACGCGAATGCCGGTTCGGTCGAATATCGTTGGCCCCTCGCCTATCAACGTTACGTTGTTATCGTTCCAAGTGCGGGTCATGACGATCCCTTCGAGGTCGGCATACCAAAGCCCACGACGGAGCCAAGTGCCGGTGCTCTCGGTGACGGCTGGGTAGTTGCAGTCAAGCGCCAGGTCGTCCATCAGTGGCGACGGCAACGGTGCTAAAGGCCGAAAGGGTGCTTCGGTGGGGGTAGATGGCGCGACGTAAGACGTGTCATGGTCCAATGCCATGCTAGGCATCTCTTGGTCCTGTAAGCCAATAACCTCTGGGGCCAACTGCGGCAGTTCTTGCGCAATGGCTGGGGTGATGATAAAACTCCACGCCGTTACAGTGCCACCAAAAATTAGCAGCAAGAGCTTGGCAAGCGCCGGTGTACGAGGCACCGGTGCGTAAGGAAAATGGGTACAGACTGATTGGTTCACGGATGAATCTCCCTCTTGGCTACCTTCCCCGCTCCCCTCGCCCGACGAGTGTCGAGCAACAAAAGCAGAGGCCCCACCCCCCGAGCGATCCCGGGCGTTCTGTGGCCATTTCCGCGGGTTTCCCCGCACGAACAGCGGTTATTCCGCCGCCTTGGGTGATAGATCGGCCCCCTGCAACCGTTCGTGCAGGAAATACCCGCAAAATCGCCAGAACAACCCTAGTCCGCACGGCTTGCCGCGGCTCGAGGCGTGAAAAAATTGCCTTTAAGGCCCATTGGGACCTTGCTGGCACTGCTTTCGGGTAGGAGAATACCCTGCCAATTGGCCGCGTAGGTAGAGCCGCAGCCTCGAATCGGTAAGAATCAAGGTCTCGCTAAGAAGTCGGTGACAACGACCGAGCGCGTCGGCGCCGTTTCTCCCTTAGCTTTCCCATCACGCTCCTCAACCCGCACCCTGTTTGCTGGCAACCATGTCTGTTGACCCCTATTCGCTTTGTCCTTGTGGTAGCGGCAAGAAACTCAAGTTTTGCTGTACTGACCTGTTCCACGATATCGAGAAAATCCAGCGGATGCTCGAAGGGGATCAGCCCCGTGCGGCGCTGAACCATATCAGCCAAACGCTCAAGAAATCGCCGGGGCGCGGATCGCTGCTCGACATGAAGGCGATGATTGAGTTGTCGCTGGAAGAACTTGATGAAGCCAGGGCAACTATCGATCAGTTCAAAGAAGCCGACCCGCTGAACCCGGCCGCCCATGCTCAGGCCGCCCTTCTTGCTGCCGCCCTGGAGGAAGAGGACGCTGCGGTTAAGGCTCTCCAAGATGCTCTCGAGTTGCTTGCTGAGGAGATGCCGGCTCGTGTTCTCCAAGCGATCGGCTCGGTGGGACAAGTTCTGCTCGTTGCGGGAAACCTCATCGCTGCCCGTGCTCACCTCTGGCTTTATCAAGGCATCACCGGAAAAAGCGATACTCGGGCGATGGACTTGCTAATGCGGCTCAACCGAGTGTCGAGCTTGCCGCTTCTGCTTCGGGACAGTCTCTCTCTGCGCGAAACGCCGCTCAATCACTCCGCCGAGGCGGCCCACGACCATGCCCAGTTGCTAGCAGCTCGTGGCCAGTGGCGCAGAGCAGCCCAGGCGCTCGACACGCTTTGTGAAGAGCATCCGGACCTCGCAATGCTTGAATACAACCGGGGGCTCATCTACGGCTGGCTAGGAGATACGCCCAGGTTCGTAGCAGGAATTCGCGCGTTTGCACGCGCTGCCGAGGTGTCGCTTGATGACGCCATCGAAGCTGAAGCGATTGCTCAATTACTCGACAGTGAGCGACGCCATCCGCCTGTGGATGTCGTGCGGACGACTTTTGCTATCCAGGACGAAGAGGCCCTTGTCGATCGGCTTGCCCGGGACAAACGGACCGACGCTTACAAGCTCGATCCCTCGGAACTCGGCGCGATTGAGGGACTGCCACCCAAAGAGACTTATCTATTGCTCGACAAAGAACTTCCTGAATCGAGCAAGGGGCTTTCGGTTGAAACGACCCCAAGAATCATTGGCTTTCTTTCTCACTACGCCCGGCAAACCGATCAAGCGGAACGCCTGGAGTTGGTGGCAGATCGGGACGAAAATCACGCTCAGTCGCTTGATCTTGTGAAAGAAATCACGGGAGAAGCACTCGGTGAGATCCAAGAAGAGGAGGTCATGGGCAAGGCGCCTGACACCGAGCCGGCCCTCCGATTTCGGCTCCATTTCCCGGCTGACACTTTGCCCCCGGTACGCGGCAAGCTGCTTGCGGAGCGCCGCCGGCAAGCCCTTCTCGATCAATGGCCTACGACTCCTTGCGTGGCCCTCGATGGCAAGACGCCCACCGAGGCGGGCGAAGCCGCTGCGAACGATCCGGTCCTGCGACTGGCCCTGGAAGCTACCCTGTTGGTTCTCGAACAAAATTTCGAGCAAGGGCGCGACGCCCGTTTGTTTACCGAGCTAAGAAAGCAAGTGGGTTTGCCTGAGCGCGAGCCTATCGACGCCGTGACGGCTGATTTTGAGATGATCCCCCTTGTCCGCCTGAGCCGGATCGATTTGTCGGACGTGTGCGACGAGGACTTGGTATTGCTGTTCGAGCGAGCTGCCCTTTCCGATGCGAACGAAGCTCAGCTTCAAATCGCTAAGGTGGCGGTTGACCGCCCAGGCTTAGCGGAGTCGCTACCAGCCGAAGACCTTTTCTATCGGCTTGTGTCGCTCGAACCGGACCCCACTGAGTCGCTTCGCTGGCTCAATCGGGCTAGAGACGCTGCCGAAGCTGCCGGCAAAAGCTCTGCCACTTGGGATATTTTGGAACTGGAACTTGCCGTTGTTAACGGCCAAATGGAAGATGCCAACCGCCTCGTTCAGCACTTGAGGAAAGAGCACCTTGAAGAGCCGGGCATTGCGGAGCAGCTTTACCAATTGCTCTACGCCCTGGGTGCCGTCCCGGCAGCAGGTGAGGTTCCTGGTGCTTCGCCAATGGCTTCCCCCGGTGCCGTGCCCATGGGCGCGGCTGCCCCCCAAGCGGGTGAAGACCCGTCCGGAATCTGGACCCCTGGCAACGACAGCCCCGCTCCCGGTGACGAGAAGCAAAAAATTTGGACACCCGGTTAGAAATGCGGAATGCGGATTTAGGAATGCCGAATCATTGAGATAGAGAATCGCCCCGCGCGTCCTTCCGCATTCTGCAATCCGACTTCCCCATTCGTCCTTTTTAGGAATCGCTCTCTGTGCCCCATGACGCTTGCTACGAACCGTTGCTGCAGCGGGCGTGTGAATTGGCCATGCGAGGAGAAGGCTTCGTTGAGCCGAACCCGATGGTGGGGTGCGTTGTTGCGCAGCAAGGGAACGGCGACGCGTGGCAAATCATCGGCGAAGGTTGGCACGAGCGCTTCGGTGGCCCCCATGCCGAGGTGAATGCCTTAGCCGCAGCGGGAAAAAGTGCCCAAGGGGCGACCCTCTTCGTAACGCTTGAGCCTTGTTGTCACACGGGCAAGACCCCCCCCTGTACCGATGCCATCATCGCCGCCGGGGTCCGGCGAGTGGTTGTTGGCCATACGGATCCCTTTTCCCAAGTTGCAGGCGGAGGCATCGCGGCACTCGAATCAGCGGGAATCGAAGTCGTCCTCGGACAAGATAAGAAAATCAAAAAACGGTTGGCTCCTTATTTGATGCTTACCGAGCAGAAGCGGCCTTGGGTCCTTGCCAAATGGGCGATGACACTCGATGGAAAGATTGCTACTTCAACGGGCGACAGCCGCTGGATCAGTGGCGAAGCATCGCGAGCGGTCGTCCACAAATTACGGGGACGAATGGACGGGGTGCTTATCGGTGCCGGGACACTTGTCGCCGACGACCCTCTGCTAACGGCACGCCCGCCGGGGCCACGCACGCCCGTGCGGATTGTTGTCGCTGGCGACCGGCCTTTGCCACTCGAAGCCAAGCTTTTTGCTTCCGTCGACCTGGGGCCTGTGATGGTTTACACGGGCAAAAATTTTCCTGCCGACAATGCCGAGGGACTTACCGAACGGGGGGTTGAAGTCCTATCCACAAGCGATGGCATTCGCGGGCTCTTAGACGAACTCGGCAAGCGGCAACTAACCAACGTCCTCGTCGAAGGAGGCAGCCGCCTCTTAGGCGAACTCTTCGACGCTCAACTCGTGGACGAGGCGCACGTTTTCATCGCACCGAAACTCCTTGGCGGAACGGACGCCCCTTCGCCCATCGCCGGAGAAGGTTTTACCAAAATGGCCGATGCCTCGGAGCTTATGGACCCACAGTCCGAGCGCCTTGGTGAGGATGTCCACGTCTGGGGCCACCTGCGCCGGTTCTCTTAGGCGAGCCGGGTTGCGTAAGCCCCCGGAGGTTGTGGGCTCAGATTTTGCATGCCACTGCTTCTGTCGGGGGAACAGTGTCTCGGAAACCTAACGTCCCGCCGCTCGCCTTTTTTGCTATTCGTCCACCATCTCCAGGGTCGCCCAGCAACTCGGGTCTTCGTCGTAGGGCATGGTGGGGCCGCTGCTAAAGGTCTGTAAGCCAAGCTCACGATCGATCACCACAAAGTTAAAACCAAGCCGTGGGTGCTGGGCCGGGTCGAAACCGGTGAGCGCTACTGCCGGAATGAACAGGGCCATGCGGTAGCCCTTTTTTGTCACCTTCGACAGCACTTGCAATTCACGGGGTCGGACGGGGCGGGCATTTTCTCGGGCCCGGTTGATAAGCAACTGATCGGCCACTGGCTCAGCGGACCCTCGGCCTCCGCCTGAGGGGAGGAAAGCAAAACTCGCACAGAACTTACTGGCCCGGTGAATGGTGTGCGTCGCCCGCGTATCGATCCAGAGTTGAATGCCATCGCTCTCATCGAGCCGCGATTCCCGGCACCAAAGGGGTTGCGTCTTTTCCTTCGTTTCGACCGTCATTGCCAACCCTTCGGGGGCCCATGCCATGCGGACTTAAGCAAAGCTTCGCTCCGAAGCGGGCGTCTCTCGGTCGAGCCCTGCTAAGTTGGGCAGCGCGTAGGACGCGTCGAGGCTGACCCCCTTAGCGGACCAAATGGGCGAGCATCGCTTAATCGGCACCGAGAATTGGAACAGAAATCGAGGCGGGATCAGGGTGTTGAGCGTCGGCGGGACAGGCATAACGTGAAGACGGGGGGGACGGAGGGAGAGGGAACGCACGGTTGGTTGAGCCAGCGAGAATCCCCCTCCCCCGCTTTCGGGGGAGGGGCCAGGGGAGGGGTTTATGAACCCTGTAGGCGGATTCCTTACCCCTCCCCTGGCCCCTCCCCTAAAAAGAGAAGGGGGATTCCTAATGGTCCAGCGTCGCGGAGTTACGCCTCAATTGCAAGTCATAAGCAATTTATCCTAGCCGCAGGCGGAAGCCGGTGGAGTATCGCAGAACCGCTGGCTTCCGCCTGCGGCTAGTAGAGTCTTTCCTGAAGCCATCTTCGGCAACTTGGTTCACCCCGCTATACTGCTCGTTTCCCCATTCATTCCATCAAGCACGCCCCCACGATGCTGACTGTCCGCCTCCCCGACGGGAGTACCAAAGAATTCGACCAATCTGTTACCTGCCTGGAGGTCGCCGAGGCGATCGGCCCTGGCCTTGCCAAAGCGGCGGTCGCGGCAGAGGTCGATGGCACACCGCGTGACCTTGTCCATACGCTCCCTGCTGAGGGTGAAACGGCGGTCCGCTTCCTCACCAAGCGGGACGACGAAGCGCTCGCCATCCTGCGCCATTCGTGTGCCCATGTCATGGCCCAGGCCGTGATGCGACTGTACGACGGCGTGCAGCTCGCCTTCGGTCCGACCACGGCCAGTGGATTTTACTATGACATGAAGCTCCCCACCCCGATCTCCGAAGAAGATTTTCCGAAGATCGAAGCGGAGATGAAAAAAATTGTCAAAGAGAACCTCGCCTTCGAGCGGCTCGATAAGCCGCACGCTGAGTCGCTCGCCCTTTGCGAAGAGCTTGGCCAGCAGTTCAAGGTAGAGCATGTCTCGACCGGCCTTGGTGAGGAAGCCGAACTCTCGTTTTATCGCCAGGGAGAGTTCATCGACCTTTGCCGTGGAACCCACATCCCTTCGACCAGCCACATCGGCAAAGCGTTTAAGCTGATGTCGATTGCCGGTGCGTACTGGAAAGGCGATTCCTCGCGCGACCAGTTACAACGACTCTACGGCACTGTTTTCTTCGACAAGAAAGAACTCCGGGCTTACTTAGAGAAAATCGAAGAGGCGAAGAAACGGGACCACCGTGTACTTGGCAAACAGTTCGAGTTGTTCACGATCGATCAGAAAGTCGGATCGGGATTGATCCTCTGGCTACCGAAGGGAGCGATCGTTCGCCAAACGCTCGAAGACTCGATCAAGGACGAACTGCGCCAGCGCGGTTACGAAACGGTTTACACGCCCCACGTTGGTCGAGTGGAGTTGTACGAAACCTCGGGCCATTTCCCGTATTACCGTGAATCGCAGTTCCCCGTGCTTTGCGAACATGAAGCGGGGCAACTGGTAGACCATTTGGTCGAACGATTAAGGGCTGGCAAAATCACCGCGTCAGAAGAGACCAAGCTAATCGAAGCGGCCCAGCTACTGGGCTTCGATGGCGAGGTCGATCCGTCGGCCCCTGCCGAACAGCGGGCCGCCACGCTCGACGCCTGGGCTCATAAGCACGAGCGCTATTTGCTCAAGCCGATGAACTGTCCGCATCACATCATGATCTACCAAGCAAAGCCACGTAGTTACCGCGACTTGCCGGTCCGTCTGGCAGAGTTCGGCACGGTCTATCGCTACGAGCAATCGGGCGAACTGAGCGGAATGACCCGCGTGCGTGGCTTCACGCAAGACGATGCCCACATTTTCTGCACCAACGAGCAAGTGGCCGACGAATTTCGTAGCTGCCTCGAAATGACCCAGTCCATCCTCAAGTCGCTCGGCATGAACGACTACCGTGTAAGGCTCGGCTTCCGCGATCCCGATGCCTCGAAGTACGTCGGCGATGCGGCCCTTTGGGACCAAGCGGAGGCCGAGCTGCAAAAGGTCTGTGAAACGATGGACTTGCCCGGCCTATCGATCGAGCCGGGCGAAGCGGCCTTCTACGGCCCGAAGGCCGACTTTGTAGTGACCGACTGCATCGGTCGCGAATGGCAGCTCGGCACGGTGCAGCTTGATTACAACTTGCCGAGCGCCGATCGTTTTGACTTGTCGTATACCGGCAGCGACAACCAAGCGCACCGCCCCGTGATGATCCACCGTGCACCGCTCGGCTCGATGGAACGGTTTCTCGGCGTGTTGATCGAACACTTTGCCGCGGCGTTCCCGTTGTGGCTTGCACCCGAGCAAGTTCGCTTGCTCACCGTCAGCGAGAAATCCGAAGCGTACGGCCGCGAAGTCGAAGCGAAGCTCAAAGCGGCCGGTCTGCGAGTCAGCGGCGACTACCGCGGCACGAAGCTCGGCGCAAAAATCCGCGAAGGCCAACTGGGGCTCATCCCTTACATGTTCGTCGTCGGCGAAAAAGACCGCGACTCCGGCACCGTGACCGTCCGCGACCGCATCGAAGGCGACCTCGGGGCAATGTCCTTGGACGAAGCGATTGCGAAGCTACAAGAAGAGATCACCGAAAAGCTCGTGCGACAAGTCGTAGAAAAAACAACGGCGGACCTGGCGGCGAAAGCGACGGGGAATGAGTATTGAACCCCATTTATTGTTCCTTAATGATGGGTCTAAAACCCTCGTCTTTAGACGAAACCTTTAGGTGCCTTGCCTCAGTGGACGGTTGTTAGCGGTTAAACTACGAGACGAATTTCTCTGCGTGATCCACTCTCGAAACGCCAGTATTTTGTGATGATGTTGCCATTGAGTCGTGTGCAGAGGACTTTTGCGGTATCCCACCACTTTCGGACAGAATCGGAGCCGAAAGTGGTGGAATACCGCAGTTGCTTTTTGTTGGGAACTGTGAACGGTTACGAAAAAAAAAGTAAGAGGACCGCTAGCACAAAAAAAAGAGGGGGTTTCTATCCGTAGGAAATTCGCATTTTTCCTTCGTGTTCTTCGTGGTTCCAATTCCC
>JAJRUA010000332.1 GCA_024278035.1 Planctomycetota bacterium
AAGGATGGTCATACGGAGCAGGCTGCGATCACGGCGTGGAATCCGGATTCGCAGGAATGGACCGTTCTGCCACTTGGCGATACCTCCGAATCGGAGCCAGCCGAGCGGCAGGTTTCCGAGACCGATATTATTTCGATTCTCTGGGGTGGTAAGTCCTCAAATGATGATGCCGCTGAGCAGAAAGACTTGGTGCAGAAAGACTTAGTGCAAGCGGTTCTTCGGACAGGTATGAAATTTACGGGAAGGATTGTATCGCTACGAGACCATGCCGTCGAATTACGCTGCAAGGGCGTGAAAGATCCGATTACGCTTTCTCTGGCGAGCTTGCAAAGTGTCGTGTTTTTGTATCAGCCCGATATGACGAATACCGAGACGAGTAAACTGCCACGATTGCAGATTGGTCCGGCATTTATTGCGGGCCATCTTGTGGATGCCCAGGTCGATGAGAATGACGACAAACAAGCGACGGCCCTTGTTTGGAAACCGAATGCAAGCCGGACGGCTGCGGCGATTTCAAACAGCGCGAGCGGTTCAATCGTCTATCGTAAGCCGCCGCCTCCCCCGGTGATAAAAACTGAACCGACCCCTGTGCAAAGAAATCCGGGAATCGTTGCTGGTATTGTTCGTTTGTTCTCTGGGTCGCCTGCGAAGCGAGCGGCCAAAACCGTGCCTTCAGCCACCTCGTCGGGCCCGACATTGCATTTGCGTTCTGGCGACACGATTCCCTGCGAGCCAAAGCGTATTGACGCTAGGGGAGTCACCTTTACCTCTTCGGTAACTGAAGCGACGTTCGCGGCGAAAGAAAAAATTAAGGCCTTGGTGCTGGTCAGCAACCAGCAACCTGCCCGAGTGACCGAGGAACAACGCGACCGACTGTTAACCCTACCTCGTATGCAACAGGAGTATCCCCCTACGCATTTGCTGTTCTCGGTGGATGGCGATTTGTTACGAACTCGAGTGACTGCGATGGATGAGAAATTCATTACGACAGAAATCCGGCTGAATTCAGTCAACTTGCCTCGTGAGAGAGTGGCGGCGATCGCGTGGCTTCATCAAGAGGAGAATCAGGAGGAGGGAGAGAAGTCTGCGGGCAATTCATCGGACGGTTTGCTGCAAGTGCAAGCGGTTCGGTCCGATGGAATCCGCCTTTCTTTTCATCCTGAAAAATTTGCAGAGGGAGTTTTGCACGGATTAAGCAGCGTTTTTGGCAAGTGCCGAGTGGATGTTTCTGAGGTTGATAAGCTTCTCTTCGGTCGGGCGATTCAAGAGTCTCTGAAGAATCAGAGCCATCAACTTTTGGCTTTGAAACCGGCGATCGCACCGCGTTTTGTAACCGCAGGCGAGGAGGCAGCGACTGATATTGGACAGGGCTCTGCTTTGGTCGGGCAGGAGGCTCCGGCGATTCTCCTCAAAGATATTGACGGAAAGCGATTCGATCTTTCGGAGCATCGCGGTAAGGTTGTCGTGCTCGATTTTTGGGCTACTTGGTGCGGACCGTGCATTCAATGGATGCCCCAGTTGGAAGAAATTGTTGGGAAGTATTCTGCTGAAGAGGTTGAGTTGGTGACGATCAACTTGCTTCAAGAAAAAGACGCGATTGGGCCAGTGCTAGAACGCATGCAGATGAATCCGACGGTGCTGCTTGATATCGATGGAGTTGTGGCCGATGCTTATCAAGCGATCTCAATTCCCCAAACGGTGATTATCGACCAGCAGGGAGAAGTGGCGAGGGTTTTCATCGGGGGCTCGCCGCAGATCAAGCAGCCGCTGGTTGATGTGCTGGATGTTTTGACGAGCGGATCGGCAGCGAACTAGCGCTAGCTTTTTTGTAACCGCTCACGGGTGCAATGCATTCAATAAACTACCAAAAGCAGCGAGAGCACCGGGACACAGAGGATTAGAGTTTGAAGCGTTGTGTGCCGTTTGCCTTATAGGAGGGCAATGTCTGTAATTTTGAGGCAGTTACGCAGACCAGTGCGTTTCCTCTTCGCGTGGCGTTTCCTCGGCATCCAGTGCAACCAGATGCTCTTCTTGAAAGATCCGGCCAGCTAACATTCGTACGGGAACAAGTAGTGCAATGAATAAGGGAAACGAAAGGCGTAGCAACGAGTTCGGGCTAAGCGTGATAATGCACAAAATAACTAGGCAGACAAGCTGTAGCAGAGTGAATTGATGAATGATTTTCTTGGGCGCCTGTCGCAAATAGTGCGCTCGTGGGTAAAGCCCCGGATCGGTCAGCCATAAGGTCAATCGTTCAAAAAACTGATTGCCGGCGAGCGAGACAATGCCCATGTAGAGAAAGACGCCGTAGAGAACTGCCAAGGGCACAAGATTCAGCAAGGGAAGAATCAACAGCGACAAGGCGATGAGGATGTGGATGGCGAGTCCGGTGACTCGGTTTTCTTGAACATGGATGATCCGCTCGCTAGTGTCGCCACCAGGTACGACAACCTCTTCTGTTTCGGCCAGTCCTCGCACATGAGCCAAAGACCGAACGGTGGCAGCGACGAGCCATGGTAAGCCAAACATCGAACAGATGCCGATCAGTATCCCCACGACTGCCAGATCGAGATGGTATGCAGGCGCTTTCTGTAGTTTGTGGTCCGGGCTGTTGACCAGGCGCGCTGTAATGTTTTGAGTCAGATAGATCAGCACGGCAGCTAGTATCGCCGGGCCAAGAGCGGCCCACCGGGCCCAAACCGGAGTTTCAAATGGATCGATAAGCCATGGTCGCCCTGTGCTCGTTTGAAGACTTCCCGGAGCTTGGAGCGTATCGACGGCTACTTCACTGCGAAGCCCCCAGGCAATCAAAGTCATTGCTACGAGAGCCAGCATTGGACCAAAGTCGGAGAGAAACTCTCTCATCCAGGACAAGAGATATTTGCTGCGTCGAAAGCGCGAGAGGGTTGTACCAACATAAAAAGTACCAAACGCCAGCATGAGTGATAAAAAAGCGCCATCGTGATGTGTCGCGTCGGCAAAGCTCACTCGGAAAGTGGCCACGATTGCTCGAATTGCTTCGTAAATGAAAATAAGCGACATGAGCGTCGAAAAAATTTCGTCGGTGAATCGCGTGAAGAATTTCATCAAGCAACTGGCGTCGGTTGCCGCCAAGATCATCATCAGCAAGGCAGTCCAGTAGCCGACCCACGCATAGGTCGAGAGAAACGGTAACTGCATATCCGTGGATAAGCGATAGAGAATCCCCGTGAAAACCAGTAGCGGTCCGACGCCGCCTAAGATAATCAACGGTTGTCCTGAAGCGAGCGCGTAGGCGATTCCGCAAAAAGCGGAGGCAACCAACATCTCAACGACGCCAATTTGGCCTGCCGTTTCGATCCCCATAATTCCTCCGAACGTAACTGCCGGTGCGAGGCAGGCGAAAAACAGGAAGAGTGTGGAGCTGAAACTTTTGGCCCGGAGTCCGTCACGAAAGTCGCTTGCGTAGCAGGCCGAGCGTTTACGTATGTCGTCCAAAAGTCCGCCAAACAGGCGTCCCGGATATTCGAGCCCCGCGCCCGCTGCTGATACCGGCGCCAGCGGAGTTGCTGAAAACTCAGCAAACCGTTGCAATGCTTCGAGCAAATCGGTTTGACTACGGGCCTCGCCTAGGTCGTATCGAAATTCGTCGTTCGACATCAGCCGAGCGACACTTGCCAGCGTGTCGATGTGGCTTGTCGAAGCTCCTAGAGGTCCCAGTAAAAAAAACAGGAACTGGGTAGGGATCCCGTCGGGTGCCCCAAGATTGACCGGACGAGCGAGTCGAACAAACTGGACAATGGGTTCTTCAATCCCGTCGAGATACGCATGAGGAATGGCCATAGCATGGCCGATTGCCGTCGGAGATTTCTGCTCGCGTTGTAGCAAAGCAGAGACGACATGCTCTGCCATCTGCTCTGAAAGAGAGCCTTGTTTGACTAGGTGGCCTATCGTTTTACGAATGGCCGATGCCATATCGGAGGCTTTGAGGTCGAGGAGCACATGCCCCTGTTCAAATGCGTCTCTGAGTTGCTTCATGCTGTTTCTCGGCGAGTCGTTTTTCAAACAATCTATGGCACGTCATTGCTTTATCCACTGGTTCGCATCCCGGCAGCAAGGCCGTTAATCGTCAACCGGGTCAGATGCCGTAGGTCTTCAACCTGCGTTTCGCTACTGTCGGTTGAGTTCCGCGATCGGCGCAAGAGTTCAACCTGAATCAAATTCAAGGGGTCAATATAGCGGTTGCGCAGACGGATTGACTCCTTGAGCCACGGTATGCTATCCAACAATTCCTCGCTTTGAGTGATTGTAAGGATGGCATCGCGCGCCTGGCGGAATTCGCCAGAAATCAGCGACTCGATCTGGGCAAGTGCCTCGGAGTCGTTTGCTAGCTTTGCGTACTGCTCCGCGATACCGAGGTCCGTCTTTGCTAATGCAAGTTCCGCATTGTCGACGGTTGCTCGAAAGAAAGGCCACTCGCGATACATCGACAGAAGAAGTTGTCGCGACGGTTCGTCTTGCAGGAGTTCTTCTACAGCGGCTCCGAATCCATACCATGCGGGGATCAGGCAGCGGCATTGGGTCCAAGAGAAGACCCAGGGGATCGCTCGTAAGTCTGCCAGTCCGTTACTGCCACGGCGTCGGGCAGGACGCGATCCGATCGGCAATTGCTCGACCTCAGCAATCGGTGTGGCTCGGCGAAAGAACTCGACAAAATCGGGTTGCTCGACCAGTTCGCGATATTTTTTGTACGAACTCGCAGCGAGGCGATCCATGATGTCGCCCCATTCTTTTTTGTCTGGAGTGGTTGGCTGGCCCCCTGCGAGCAGCGACGACCAGACCATCTGTTCGAGGTGTCGGTGGGCAATGGCCGGATCGTCGTAACGGTCGGCGAGCACTTCCCCTTGTTCGGTCAGACGGAGCGATCCGCGAAAAGTTCCCTCTGGCAACGAAAGGATGCTTCTTGCTGCCGGGCCACCGCCGCGGCCCAATGAGCCTCCGCGTCCATGGAAGAACGTCAGTTGGATCCCGCGTTCCGAGGCAACTCGATGCAGCTGCTGTTGCACTTTGTACAGCGACCAACAAGCCGAGAGATAGCCACCATCTTTAGTACTGTCAGAATACCCAATCATCACGATTTGGTGATCTTTCTGCTGGCGCAAGGTCTCACGGTACTCCGGAATATCAAGCAGCTCGGTGAGAATTGCCGGCCCTTGCTCCAAATCTTCGATCGTCTCGAACAGGGGAATGATCGGGAGGCGAGTATGCGATTCTTCTTGGTCTGTTTCAGGCGCAGTCTGTTTCCATAGCCAGAGGACCGTCAGCACGTCACTCGGCGCGCTGGTCATGCTGATAACATGCCCGCCAATTGCTTGCGGCCCAAACTGTTTGGCGGCACGGTGGAGAAGGCGAAAGAGGTCGAGCGTTTCTTGAGCTTCTTCGGAAAGTCCCTCGGCCCAATCTTTCTCGGCACGAAAATTTTCCTGACGAAGCCTGCCCACAAGAAGCTGTTGTCGACCGGCCTCGTCCAGAGTCTTGGGGTCGGCACACAGGTCGAGCTTCTGGAAAAGTTCATTGAGGACCTCTCGGTACCGGCGTGCATCTTGACGTACATCGAGCCGAGCCAAATGGAATCCGAAAACATGTATCCGATCAAGCCATGTGCTGAGTTCGCCGGTAAGAAACTTCCCACCCGAAGACTTTGCTATCGAATCGAGCAACGTGGTGACGTCTCGCTCCAAATCCAACGACGACGCATACGCGCCTTCGACCAAGTTGCCTCGGAGTTCCAATTGGCGGGTTTGTCGAAGCCGCCAGCGAATGACACCGATCCAGTAGCGACAAACTTCGTCAGGCGGAATCTCCGCAAGTTCTTCTTTCAACTCGGGCCAACTTTCGTAAGCCACAGAAAGAGCTTGGGCCAGCGTATTTCCGAGCCCCATTTGGCGTTGAGAGAGGGTGAATGAATTAAAAAGCTCTTCGCAGGCTGCTAAGTGGAGGTCGAGAGCCGCTTGCCGAAGCCAGCCCAGCGTCTGCTCGGTGACTTCCGGGGTGACATGAGGGTGGCCATCGCGATCGCCGCCAATCCAGGATCCAAACGTCACGCAGGGGCGAGGCCGCAAAGCACTCTTGGGAAACGCTTCGACCAGCGAACCTCGTAACTCTCGCATGATCTGTGGGAGCACATCCCACAGTACCTGCTTGATCGAGAGGCCTCGGGCGACTTCCTGCATGACCGTAGGCCGTTGGGGCCGAATGACGTCGGTTTGCCAAAGCTTGGCCAGTTCGGTTTGCATCAGTTGATGAGTTCGTTTTTTTTCAGCCGGAAGTTGTTGGGCATCACGAGCGTTTAGCAATTTCCGGAGCTTTCGTAACTTGGCACGAACCGTCCGACGTTTTGCCTCGGTCGGATGGGCGGTGAAGACCAATTCGAGATGCAACTGATCAAGTAACAGCTGCATTCCGCTTGCCGATTGGCCCGTCTCTTTCAAGGAGAGCACCGCCTTGCGTATCGATTCTCCCCCAGGCCTAGTCCCCGCCTTTTTTTCGCGTTCGCGCAAGACACGTACACGCTCACGATCTTCAGCAAGGTTCATGAGATCGAGAAGAATGCTGAAAGCGCGAACAACCACTCGAAGGCGATCATTGCTTAGCGACGAGACAAACTCAATCATCGCCAGACGCGCTTGAGACTGAGACTGTCCACTTCGGCCCGCCCAAGCCATATGGCGCATTTCCTCGACGACCTGCAAAGAATCACTGCCGGCGATCTCTCGAATCGTATCGCCAAGCATCTTGCCAAGGAGAGTGATTTCCTCACGTAACGGACTTTCCGGCTTCTCTTCAATCAACATCAGTCCACCCTTTGTGCTTCAAAGTGTTTTTGGTCCGCCCTGTTTTCACTTTCTCTACGAAAGTTGGCGTGTAATGTATCCCAGTCAATAATTAAAGTCCCACCCGCCGCTTCGTGTTGCTTTTCCCAATTGGTTAGCAAGTCGAGACAGGCGTGATCGATGTAAACGAGGTGCTTAAAATCAAGATGCAATTCTACATTGCTGGGTACTTTCTCCAACTCTTCGGCGAGTACCGGAAGTCGAACGAACGTCGCCGCGCCTTTGAGACTTAAAATTGCGTTTTCATTCGCTTCATCA
>JAJRUA010000333.1 GCA_024278035.1 Planctomycetota bacterium
GTCGAGGACGACCCGGCTCTCACTTTTTTCTCAGCCGCCTCCGCGCGAATCTTAATGTTTACAGATCGAAATTGACCGTCCGCGTTAGGTAGCGGTAAAAGCGGTCCCAGAGGGTGCGGGGCTGGATACGCACTTTCGCTTCACCGACGAGGCCGATACGTAGTAGCCCGTAGGCCGCCTGGGCTTCCTCGGGAAAGTCGGTCAGTGGAACGATCGCCTCGAATTGGGGCGTGAGCGGAACGGGCGTTCCGGAGGGGTCGTTTTGTGTTGCTAGGGGGCCTCCCGAGAGGCTGGACAGACGTGGAGGGACCCGTTCCATTTCATCGCGTGAAATACTCTCGACGCGTCCGACGTACGCAAGGTCGGTTGATTGATTCAGCATCAATTCGACACGTTGGCCTTCGGCAACAAAGTCGATGCTCGCTTGAGCGACGGCTAGGCGTGCTTCCAGCCGGTAGGGATTGCCGATGCGGCAAAAACGATCTCCCGCTTCGAGCGAGGCGCCCAGGTTCTCTGGATCAAATGGCGTGCCGCTCCAGGTGGGCAGGCCTTTAGGATCGCGCGATCGGTCCGAGAAATAGTCGGGAGCCATCACCACGCCGGCACTGGGCGCGCGAAGCACCAAGCGTTCGGCATCTTCTTGCTGTTTTGCTAACTGTTTTTGAGCCGACTCCAGTGCTTTGCTCGTTTGGGCAATCATGGCGGCGGTGCCCGGGTCGTCGAAGCTAATCGCTTCAAGCGAACGAATTTCTACTTGGTGGCTAGCGATTTCTCCTTCGAGCTGAGTAATCGTACGCACCAAATCGACATTCGTCAGACGAGCCAAGACTTGCTCCGCCTCGACCCGTTCGCCCGGCTCGACAAAGACTTCGGCCAATTGCCCCGGCGCTTCGACATAAACACTCGCCGCATCGTGTGGCTGGATCACTAACGGACAAAAGACCGACGCTGGCAAGGGAACAAAGACCCCTGCTGACAACAGGGCTATCAACAAGGCACAAGTCACGAGTAGCGGTGTCCGTTTCACTTTGCTCAATCTCCCGGGCACCTTGAAGTATTTGTAAAGTTTCCACACAGGCTGGCCAACCAACCCCCACATGGCCGTCAGCGCGATCAATTGGCCCAATAGCTTAAGGCCGTACGGCTCAAACACTTTTATCAAAAAGTAAGTAATCGACAATACAACGACCCAGCGGTAGAGGGCCGATGCCACGGTATACACAGCAAAAAGCCATTGGTGCTGCTTCGGAAGGAACGCGTCTTCTGGTTCTTCCAGGCCGAGGCACCAAGAGCCCAACTTACGACTGAGGATCGTCGTCGCTTTTTGCCGGAGATTGGGGATCTCCAGGACGTCGCTCAAAATGTAGTAGCCATCGTAACGTAACAGCGGGTTGGCGTTAAACAAGATCGTGCTAACCGAGCTGATAAACATGATGTTCAGACAAATAAAGTTCAGCGGCCCCGGCTCGGTGAACCACCAGATGAAAGTACAGATCGCCGCAATCACGACTTCCACGTACATGCCCGCCGCACCGATGGCCGCCCGGTGCCACCGGTTGGGCAACATCCAAGAATCGCTCACGTTGCAGTAGGGGCAAGGTGTTAGCACCAAGATCATGATGCCCATTTCATGGCATTCACCGCCAAAGTGCTTGCAACTCAGCCCGTGGCCAAACTCGTGCAAAGTCTTCGTGAAGACAAGCACAATCGCCATCACGGCCCAGTTCTGGGCGGAAAAAAACGCATTGAACGTAGGCAACTTCGACTGGAACACGTCGAACTCGACCAAGACCAACGCCAGGGCCGCCGTGCAAAGCATCAGACAAAGCACCATCGCCGTCGTGCTAAAAAACCAACGCACGGGCGGAATCGAGTAGAGGAAATTAAGGAATCGATCGGGGTCAATTCCCTTGAACTTGATCGAAAGGACATTCGATAGCTTGCCGAGCCTCTCTTTCTTGACGCGTTCGTCGCGACGCCGTTTGAGCTGCTCACCCTGCCCCGGAGCATCGGCAATTACCAGTCCACTACGGTGCAAGGTGCCGACAAACTGTTGAAGTTCTTCAACGCGGATCGTCTGCGGGGGGAACTTTTCCTCAAATCGCTCGGCAATTTCTTCAAGGCTCGATACGCCGTCGAGCATCTTGAGAATCGCAAACTCCTCTTCCTCAAAACGAAAATACTGAAGGGCGATCGGGTCCTTCACGACCCAATAGACGCGCCCCTGGTATCGTTGCTTGCGCATTTGCAAGTCGGGCCGCATGCGGATTGGCATCCGCCGCGACGAACTAGCAACAAGGCTTTCAGCGAGAGAGGCCATGGGAATGCGGAAGGCCGATTGGGGATTGCGGAATGACGCGCTGTCGCGATGACTTGATGGTGTAGTTAATTATACGCGGCAGTGCGTTATTCTGAATTCCGCAACCCCAACTCCGCATTCGTCACTTTCTCACCGCCCGTACCCAGGTGAATACTCATCTCTGCGTTCAATCCTGGGCTGATAATCCAGTGATTCTGTTCGCGGCGGTTGGCAATCTCAGCGCGGACACGATATTTAAGGTGCTCTCCCAGGCCTTCGGCGATGGGACTCACGTAAACAATGCGGCCTGTGGCCTGGGTGGTTCGTCCATGGCCGACGCTGACCTCGATCGTCACCTCACAGCCATCCACTTCGACCGGACTGTTGTCTTTGTAATAAACCCAACCATCGACTTGCAGCTTGTCGAGTCGAGCCAGTCGGACGATGGGCTCGCCGGGCTGGACCCATTCGTTTTGGTGCCGAAAGACCTCAAGAACCTGCCCATCAAAAGGGGCGAGAATCCGGCGTCGGTCGATATTGATTTTTGTCGCTTCGAGTTCCGCCCGTTTGGTGTGCGCTTCGAGACCATTGAGTTCTTTCTCTTTTCGGGCTTTTTCGGTCCCGAGATTCGAGCGATCGTAATCGAGCTTCGCGCGGCGAATTTCAGCCTCGGTGACCGCTTTGCGGACCGAGGCGTTGGCTTGCAGCATCTCTTCCCAATCGACCCGAGCAACCTTGGCTGCCGCGTCGGAGTAGCGAATTTCAATATCGTCCTCCGCACGCGCCAGGGCCGATTCGACCGCCAACTCCGCAATGCGTAGCGACTGCCGTGCTTGAAGATCGTCAATCTGAGCAATAACGCGTTCCGCACGGACAGCGTCTCCCTCTTTCACGCCAAGATAGACAAGCACGCCCGCTTCGGTTGCCGGGACTTCGATTTCATCTACAAGGTCGATATTGCACCCCGTAATGCGTAGGGCCCCGCCTACCGGTACGGGGTCTTGCTCCGCTTCAGGTTCACCAAACGCCGGTTCCGGCGGAAGACCATAGCGTTCTTGCGCCTCTGCCGGCGCGAACGCAACAGCCACCAACAGAGCCCCAACGGCCGTCCGGAAAATCAATCGTTTCATCAGAAAACTCATTACTAACTATTGTTTTTCTAAAGTCGGAACCACGAAGGAACAAAATCTTGACAGGATTACAGGATCGGAAAGGATCGACGGGATGAAAACCTTGTTGATCCCTCGTAAATCTTGTGATCCTGTCCAGCTTCTTTGTCGTTCTATTATAGCCGAAACAAAATTTTGGCTCGGATAAAGTCCAGCATGTCGTGCAAGTAGGCGAAGGCCAATGTAGCACGACCGCAGGCGACTTTGACTTTTACTTCGGCCCCCACCTTGGGGTTGGGCATCACTTTGCGGAACTCTTGTTGATCGAACAGGATGGTCAAAAGGACCGTGTTTCCCTCTTCGCCTCGCACCTCCGCCGAGGCGGCGACATTTGCGGCAATGAGCCGACCCTTGAGCTTCACTTCCGTGTTCGTTGCCAGGAGAAAGGTGACTTCCAGCTCCCCGTTGTCGGACTCTTGTAGGGCCTGTGTAATATGGCCCAATCGCTTCTCAGGCATGGGGGCTTCAATGATCCATTCACCGCCAGGATTGGCCACCTCCATCAGCACAAGGCCCCGCCGTACGGGCCGACCTTGGAGCAGTTCTTCGACTTTCCAAGTGATGACCTGCCCATCGATCGGGGTCGAGACGTTCAGCAATTGTTCCTTCCGATCGAGCAAAGCAAGCTCTTGCTCAAGCGTTGCGGTTTGCTTGGAGAGTTTCGCCAGGCGAGCTTCTTTTTGTTCCCGCTCGCTCGGAGAAAGATTCCTTCCACCACGGCCAAGCGTCTCCATCCGCAAGGTACCTTGCTCGGTTAGTAGTGCCTCAAGTTCGCCCCTAGTGACCGTGATATCCTTCTCAAGGTCCAAGCTGCGCAGCTCAACTAAGGTATCTCCTTTCTTGACATAGGCACCGTGGTGGGTGAGCACTCGTTTCACCTTGCCATCGACCTGAGCAAAGACGTTGCGCAACTCTTGGGGACGGAGCTTGCCGTCGCCTTCCAGTGTAAAATCTTTTTGCAATAAAAATGCCGCCGCCGTAAGACTCACAATCGCAATCAAAGCGAGCATCGTCTTTGGCAAGGCACGTCCACGAAACATCCACATCGCCTTGCCGAGCATCTTCCAGAGGGGCATTAAGAAAAGCCCCTCATGCTCCAGCGCGTTGGCTATAGCGGTCGAGCTATGAGAACGCACCACATCGACCCGCTGGCGAAAACCATCGACGATTTGGTTATCGACCATTTGCTCAACAATCAGCACGCCCAGTACTTCGCCATCCCGTTGTCGCAGAAGCCGTTCTTCGGCGTCCGGCTCTTCGACCGGATCAATGCCACGTCGGTCGATCAATGGCAAAATGGCCATTGCTTTGGTGCCCGACTCATCGACGTAGGCGTCGATCGCCTTTTCGACTTGGGGCGCAAGGTCGGAGGTATCGCCCGTGTACCAAACGTCTTCACCCGTCTTGGCAACGGCACGGGCGACTTTTGTGAGCAAGGTCGAAATGTTCGACCGAGTATCGAACGTGTCTTGGCCGCTGATCGATTCGATCTTTGGCTTGCCCTTGCCGACGGCGATCGTCACCCGATCGGACCCGATCAATCGTCGCCCTTCGTTGGCGATTGTGTAACTCGTTTGGCGAACATCGAGCTGCTCATGGGCGACGCGGGTGAACGATTCAAGCTGTTCCCAAAGCGACTGTTTGTCCGCTAGGTGCGACAAGCGGCGTGAGCGAAGATAGTCGCCCGCCAGTTGGCAAGTTTGCTGGAGAAAACGGAGATAGCCTTGCTGTACTTGGGGTCGGCTCCCGGCTCGCTGGAAGACCTCGACAATGCCTTGGGCCCCTTCGTCGTTATGAACCGGAACGAGAACAAGCAAGTAGTCGGTCGCGTTGGCCGGGGCATGTTCGTCGGTATCCGACGCAACGGGCATTCCCTCGGCGGAGTAGCCCGAGTGGGGAGCGACGATTTCTCCTCCGCCCCCCTCTTCCCCTGCCGGGGCAGTCAGCACCCGGTGCAAAAGCCGTCCATGCTGTTCCTGGGCGATCGGGTTGTCAGCCAAGCCTGTCTGTCGAAGGTTGATTTGGTAAGCAAGCTGCAAGCCGCCGGAGTCCGAGAGTGTCCAAACGGCTCCGCCCGCTGCCGCCAGGGCCGCCACCACCTTGTTCAAGAACTCTTCGTAATAACGATCGGGGGCGATGTCTGAACGGGACAGTTCACCGATCTGCTGGACGATGACCTGGATTTCTCGCTTGGCGCGCTGGACCGCGTCCGAATCAAAACTTTCGCCGGAGGGGCTGCTGACTTGAGTCACGGCAGGAGTTTGCTTAAACGAGGAGGTTGGAAGGGATTCTCAGAGCGGGGCACGCAGATAGCCAAGTGTAACGCATTGCAGGGGTTGGGGCCCGTCCAGTGTCCCCAGTAAGGGCACAAATCAGCACTAGCACCTGGTCCTCAATCACTACAACCGGGGCGCCTGCTAGCAGCCCGCCTGGGGCTCGATCGGGGGCCAATCGAGGCAATTCCCCCTATTTCCTTCCCACGAAAATCGCCTAAACCCCGTGATTTGGCTGGCCTGCGGTAGAGATAAGTGGTAAACTTGCCTGATTGGCCCCCCTTTCAGCCCCCCTATAAGAGAGAACGAGATTTGTAGGCAAGGCGTCTCCAGTCCCCCGGACCGGCGCACACGCTTGCCTCCCTGAACGGTACCTATGGCACAAACCCCTCAAAAACAGAAAGAAGAGGCGCTCGAAGTCGAAGGCGTCGTGACGCAAGCCCTAGCGAACACACGTTTTCGTGTTGAAATCGAAGGGGGCCACATCGTGAATGCCTACATCGGCGGCCGTATGCGCAAGCACTACATCCGCATTGTTCCTGGCGATAAGGTCCGGGTGGAGCTCTCCCCGTACGACCTGACCAAGGGCCGTATCACCTACCGCGAGCGCTAAGCCACGGTTGATTTACGGGGGAATTGTAGAGAGCCGTGCCGTCCTCGATCGCGGCGAGCGGCTGCTTTTTCCGTAATAGACGCGCGCCGTAGTCGGGGACGATACGGCTCCCTATCTCTTTGAGCGCTGATCTTGCCTTCTTGGCAAGAAACGTGCAAGTTGGACGAACTACTTACCAGCATCAGCCCGTCCGTCTGTGCCCGTCCAGTGTGATAGGGCTCTTGGCGCGCCCACCGCGTCTTGCGGTAGGATGGCTGCGTCCGTTGCCCCTTTTGCTTCCAACTTCCCTTCGGAGATAGCGACCGTGATCGCACTACGTCATCCACGTCCCTCGAACCTTTTTGTTTCTCGATCCTTGGCCCTTGCCTTGAGCGTTTGGGGGGCAACCGCCGCCATCGCTCAGCCGACGGCTGAGCCTGCGATAGAGCAGGAACAAGAGACCGAGACGGGCCTAAAGACCGTCGCCGTTGCGGCCCTCTCCGGCTACGACTCTTTGCTCGGTGATATTAGCTACCTCGGTGAGTTGGTCGGTCGCCCTGGTGCAGGAGACATGCTCGAAGGGCTTATCGCGATGTTTGCTCAAGGGCGTGATGTCGAAGCGATGGGGCTCGATAAGTCGCGCCCGATTGGTGTGGTTCTTCAAACGGACGGTATGCAATTCGTCCCGATCGTTTGTTTGCCGATTGCCGACTTGGACAAAACGCTCGAAGTGGTCGAAGCCTTCGGCATGGAACCCGTCGATGCGGGCGATGGCGTTATTGAACTCGAACTCCCCCAACAAACCTTGTTTCTCAAGGCCACCGGTGGTTGGACCTATGCTGCCCAGTCGCCCGACGCCTTCGATTCGATCCCCGCCAACCCGGAGCCCATGCTTCGCCGCTTGGTGAACGAGTACGATCTGGGCATCCGAGTCAAAGTACCGAACGTTCCAGGCATGTACCGGCAAATAGCGATTCAAGCGCTGCAACAAGGCATGGAGCAAGGCCTCGAACAACAGGACGAAGAAGACGACGAAACATTCGAACTTCGAACCCGACTGGCGAGATTGCAGATCGAGCAGCTCACCGACGCTATCGACGGGCTGGATGAATTGACGGTCGGCTGGAGTCTCGACTCGGAAGCGAAGAAGACTTACTTGGACGCCAGCTTCACGGTCTTGCCCGACTCAAAGCTCATTCGGGCTGTCGAGACTTATGACAACACGACGACTCGCTTCGCGGGATTCCACCATCCGGAAGCCATGCTCTCAGCGCTCGCCAGTGGCACGACACCGCCTGAGATGATCGAAGAACAGCGGGAACAGCTTGAGGCGATGGTCGCCATGTTCCGCAAGCAGGGCAACAAGGCGCTCGACGAGCAAGACGAGATTCCCAACGACGAGACGCGTGAAGCCCTCCGCAGCGCTATGACCGATCTCATCGACGCTTACGAAGAGATGATTCTTTCGGGCCGCGCTGATATCGGTGGCTCGCTTGATTGGGGTGACGAGGGCTTTGCCCTTGTAGCGGGTGGTGCGATCCCCAGCCCTGAGAAAATCGAATCGGCCCTACGCCACTTGGCCGAAGCCGTGGCCGCCCACCCTGAGATCGACGAGACGCCCGAAGTGCTCTGGAACGCCTACGAACATGCGGGCGTAAAGCTACACCAACTGGTGATTCCCGTCCCCGAGCAGGGCCAAGCCCGTGATCTGTTCGGCGAAGAGCTGTCCCTCACCGTCGGCATTGGCGAAGGGGCCGTCTATTTTGCTGCCGGTCAGCGTGGTGCTGAAAACCTCAAAAAGGCGATCGACACTTCCCGTTCGCGCGATGGCGAGAAGATTCTCCCCTTTGAGATGGTCCTCTCGGTCAAGCAATTGATCGACGCGATCGAGCCCTTTGCCGACAATGAGAATCGGCAAGGAATCGAAATGGTTGCCGCCGCACTGGCCGACGTACCCGAAGGAACCGACCATGTTCGCATTTCGGGCCGACCGATTAAGAACGGTATGACCATTCGCTATGAAGCGGAAGAAGGCGTCCTACGCGCTGCCGGGCAAGCCGCCATGGCCGCCCAACAAGCGGCAGCCGCAGCCGGTGAAATGAAGTTCCATGAGTAGATCGTTCTTCACGCCTGGACGAGACACGACTTTTTTCCGTCACCGATTTTTTGGCAAAGGTGTTTCCGGTACCTTTTGCGGCAGCCTTTACTAGACGATTCCCTGTTACTCAAAACGAATCTACGGTTTTTTTTTGCGTTCGCATGGTGACTTCGACCCCCCCCGACGGCGAGGGAGGTTGTTCGCTTGGGTGATAGAATAGATCAATCGTAACGGTGTCCCGAAGGAAGTTGATCTCTCCCAATTCAAGCCGGCTAAGTGTCAGGCCGGTTCTATTTTCCAGATCAGCAACGAGCTCGACGTGATTTTCTGGCCGAATCAAATCGACTTTTTCGTAGAGAACGGTCTCTCGTAGCTCTCGCCGTAGCAGCGGCAGGCTCTCCAAAAAGGCGGCCAGCCCAACGATGCAGGCATTGGTAAAGGCCAGTTCAAGGTAGCTCACTTTTTTGTTGGCCAATGAATTGATCACGGCCACGCCGATGACCATAAAGAGATAGGTCATTTCCTTAATAGGGATCGTACTGGTACGGTATCGCAATATCCCAAAGATCGCGAATAGGCCCAGGCCCATTCCGACGCCCATCTCAAATTTCTTCAACGTAAAACAGATGAAGAAGGTTAAAATGTTGATCATGAAAAATGTAAACAAGTAGTCCTTGCTTTGTGAATACTTGTAGTAGACAAATCGTACGATGACCGACACGACAATAAAGTCGATGACCAGTCGAAAGAGAAGTTTCTTAATATCATCGTCGTAAAATGGTACTCCCAAGAATTCGCCGCTGGTTCTTGCCAGGGGGAGTTCGTCGCTTTGCAAGGCAGCATCGGCGAGGGCTTCCACGTTTGGTGTGAATGAAGCAAGCAACTGGAAGATGTCGCCACACAAGGAAAAGAGGCCGGGGTAGTTGAGGATATCCATCATTGCTCGCATTGCTTGGTTTTCAAGAAAGTGAATTCGCAGGAAATTTTTCGTATCGCACGCAGTTTGACTTGAAAACGATTCGATTTTAGCTCTGGCTTGAGAAGTGCCGTACCAAGGCAATATTTGCTTACGCGCATCGGCCGGATTCGAGCACCACGCAAATACTCTCGTATCGGTGAATGTCGGTTGTCGTTTTCTTGCTTCACTTCTGCAATGATGGCGCCTGGCATCTCTTTTTGAACGTCCTCATAGACAAAACGTAAGTCGAGGTCGAGTGTAACGCGTTCTGGCTGAAGTCGGTTGACAAGGGTCACACGAGTGAAGTCGGTCCATATCTTCGGGACCAAGATGGGGGCATTCCCGGTAATCGATTCGATGAACATCCGTGACGCAACCGAGAGAGATTGCTGGAAGTCGTCAACCATAATTCTTTGCTTATCCGTTCGCCCTTTGTTGCACTTCGACTTGACTTCCAGGAAATAAATCCCGGAGGATTGGTACTGCCTTATCCTGAATTTTCGGCGGTTCAGTTTGCCGTTGTGATGCTGGATGTAGCACTCGTAATCCGGCGTATCGAAGTACAAAGTTCGGTAGGGGGAAAGCCGAATTCCTTCAACACTCAAAACGCGATAATCTTCCCGGGTATTCGCTAGCAGTTTTGCCAGATAGTCCGCGCTCAATACGTACTTCGTGTCGATTCGATTCATCAGCGCATGCGTCTCCATTTCGGCGAGGCCAATCGCGTCCATGGAATTCAGGATCCGTTCCGCTGTTGGCATACACTCTTTCGCACAATGCGTTTTCTGATGTCGAATTCACCGTTGCTCCGACCGCTATCCCCACAAAATCATTCGGCTCTATTCCGATTTTAAGTTGATAGATGACGAAGTTTTGTATTTCGTTAAAACGGAAAAGTGACGGGGGAATTAGGTAACGTCCAGGGGCAACAAGCCGCCAATCCTGGTTTTTCTACATCTCTCCATGCTAGCTAAAGCGTAAGCCCGGTTGCGGAAAAGAGCCAACTATTCTTATGAGTTTATCCGGAAACTTTAAGCCGTGTAATGGGCCCCCAAAAAACTGGAACACCTACTAATATAGCAGGCAGGAGGTCCTCTGATGGGCAGGAAACGCCAATTAATTTCACTGGGTTTCAAGTCAAAAGTCGCCTTGGCGGCAGCCAAGGGGACCAAGACGCTTGCCGAGCTGGCTAGCCAAGCCAATATGAAGTGTATCCGAACCAAGTATATCGGCTTGGAAAAAGCGGCTATGGGGCGGCATAAGCGGCCTCTTTTGCCGAGCCCGAGCAGAGATTCCACCCACAATAATACCGGATGGACCAAAAATAGGTGCTAGTATCAAGCTAGACTCGTTAGTCGAATGGCCCGGAGTCAACAGACGGAACGTCCCCGAGCAGGAGACACCCGTCTCTCGGACGCATCTTGGAAAAACGCTTTCTCAAAGGATTCTAAACCAACTTGTACCGGCTATCATACCCCTGGAGCCGCACCTCTGGAGCCTGTTAGACTAGACTTCGAGTCGGTTTTCTGCCGTGAAAAGCGAGAAAAATAAAAAGGATGGGCAAGTAGTCGCCATATCCCATCAGACCGTTTAGTATGGGTGGCTTACCAAGAGTAAGGCTTTGGAGTTTAGTGGTCTGCATGAAGATAAAATACAGTACTTATGCCAGTCGGAACAGGAGGAAGGCACTCTGGCTAGCTCCTTCGGTTGCTCGCGGTGGCCACCGGTGTCGTTTGCACAGTCCTGGCGGGCGTACGGGTGGATTCACCCTAGTGGAGTTGCTGGTCGTCATCGCCATTATCGGAGTCTTGGTCGCGTTACTCATCCCGGCCGTCCAGGCGGCTCGAGAGTCCGCGCGAAGGACCCAGTGCCAGAACAACTTA
>JAJRUA010000334.1 GCA_024278035.1 Planctomycetota bacterium
GTCGTCGAATTCATTCCGACCGCGACCCCCTGAATGATAGTCGTGGCGTGGCCTGTCTTTGCGGACTGGACGATTGTTTCCACTGGCCCGCGATTGGTGGCGGTGTACCATTCGGTCAGGAGCCAGATAACCGTTCCAGCAACCAAGCCAACGACAACCGCCATCGAAATTCCTAGCCAGGTGAAGTCGTTGGTTTTCTGGGTGATGAGGTCTGTTACGGTGACCCCCTCGGAAGGGATTAGGTAGTAGATGGCTACAACGGTGCCGATCATCATCATGACGCCGGCGCCAAAGGTGCCGCGATTGAGTCCTTTTTGCGGGTCACCCCCTTCTTCGGTTTTGACGAGAAAGAAGCCCAGAATTGACGCGACGATACCAATCGAAGCGATCGCAAGCGGCAAGTAGATGGCGTTCATACCTGCCCCCTCTTGAGCAGCTTCAAGGCCGATGTACCAGCCAGCTCCGAGGATCATCGAAGAGATGATCGCTCCGACGTAGGACTCGAACAAGTCGGCGCCCATGCCTGCAACGTCGCCGACGTTGTCGCCGACGTTGTCGGCAATCGTAGCCGGGTTGAGGGGGTGATCTTCTGGAATGCCCGCTTCGACTTTACCGACCAGATCGGCCCCGACATCAGCCGCCTTGGTGTAGATGCCGCCGCCAACACGGGCGAAAAGCGCAATCGAGGAGGCCCCCAGGGAAAACCCTGAGAGGATATTTAACACGAGCATGGTCGGAGGGCCGCCATTTAACGCATCGGGATACATCTTTAGATAGGCGATAAAAAGGCCACCCAAGCCAAGCAGGGCCAAGCCAACAACGGAAAGGCCCATGACCGATCCGCCAACAAAGGCAACTTGGAGCGCATCGTTGAGACCATGACGGGCAGCCGAGGCGGTGCGGATATTTGCTGCCGTAGCAGTTTTCATCCCAAAGTACCCAGCCAACGCCGAGCAAACGGCTCCGAGCACGAAGGAGAGAGCAATCAGGCCGTTGGTATTCTGCTCAGCTCCAAATTTCGCATTGGTGAAACCCAGTAAGAGTGCGATGGCAATCACAAAAACAGCCAAGGTACGGTACTCTTTGGCCAAAAAGGCCATCGCCCCATCGGAAATCCATTTTCCAATCATCTGCATCCGTTCGTTGCCAGGGTCCTGCTTACGAAGCCATCCGGCACGAATAAAGGCATAGATTAAGGCAACAACTGCGGTGGCAGGGGCGACATAAATAATCAAGCTGGGATCCACTACGAACTCTCTACTGAAAGAAAACAAAGGGACTGGGGGAAAGCTTAGAAAGGCCTAGACGCGAGGTATGGCCAATGGATTTATGTAGTAGGTTTGTCACACTATGGCCTTGACTCGGAAAAGTGTACGAAAGCAAAGCCGTTCTGTGAACCGTGGAATTGGTATGAATTCCTCAGTTTTTTTGAGCCGGGTTCAGACACGAGATTCGGCATCCTGCATTGGGGAAAAAATCTCGGCAAGATCGTCCAACCAGCACTCCAAAAGAGTCGCCTGATTGGCGTTGCGATCCAATTGCTGCTCGGCCTCAAGACAACGATCGAGTGCCGCCAAGACGTGGCCTTGCACCGACTCTCCCTGACGAATCCAAGCCTGGAGCGTCTTGCCTTGCGGTTTGTTGTGGTCGTCGGAAACGCCCGAGGAAGCTCGCAAAACGCTACGAAATAGGTCGCCAGACATATGAAAGATCGCTCGCAATCGCTGGCGGCGAACATTCGCTTCCTTGCCTGCTTGGTTAACCTGCGCTATCAGCTCAGATGCCAAGCGGACGCTATCGAAGGCGGTAGGCTGGAATTGAGAATGTAGCTGGTCTCGCAAGGCCCCGAGTTCTGGGTCGGCAAATTCGAGGGCTCGGCTTAACGAACCATGGGAATGCTGAGCTAACTCATGGGCACGCGTTGGGTCGGAAACAATTTGCTGTTCGATCAAAAGGCTCGCAACGGCCTCGACCGGTAGCGGGTTGAACGGAACGATCTGTATTCGAGACAAGATGGTGGGCAACTGGCGGCTACGGCTGGTGCCAATGAGAATTAAAATGGCTCCGCGAGGGGGCTCTTCGAGTGTTTTCAGCAGGCTATTGGAGCTTTCGACCGTTAGGCAGTCGGCATCGTCGACAATCGCGACCCGATGAGAGCCGAGCCTTGGACACAACGAGATACTGTGGCAAAGGCCTTCTTGGTGGCGATGATCGCGATCGCCGATAAATAACTCGACCGGAAGGCGATTTTTGCCTGCCGGAAGTCCGATCAAATCAAGGTCCGGATGGTTAGTCGACGCCATCAGCTGACACGCTTCGCAGCTACCGCAGGGATCGAGCGAGGAGCCAGAGGCATTTTGGCACAGTAACGCCTGGGCCAATTTGAGGGCAAAAGTATGCTTGCCGATTCCCGCGGGGCCAAGAAAAAGGTAGCAAGAGCCCAAGCGGCCACTGGCCAAGCTCTGGCTAAAACGCTGGACGACGGAGTCGTGTCCGTGGATGCCGTGCCACATAATTGGGTTCTAAATCGATCGACGGCGGAAGGGGTAGTTAGTGAAAGCGCTGATGGTAGTCGGGCTCTCGCTGGGATGCAAGCGAAAGTAGGCAGAACCTAAAAATTTTGCGTAGAATAATCAGCCGGGGAGAAATAACCACCATCCCACAAGAAGAGGCTCGTACCATGCCAGTGCCGACTTCTCCAACTCGTCTGTTCGTTTGCGACCAATGCGGAGCTACGCTTCCGGTCGAGCCAGAACATGCCGGGCGAAAATGCCGCTGTGGACAGTGCGGGAAAGTACTGACCGTTCCCGGAGACTCGCCCAGGGTCTCAAAGCCCAAGACACCCAAATTCATTGGCTTCAACTGCGTGCTTTGCGATTCCCGCCTCTCTGCCAAGGTAGAAGATGTTGGGCTCAATGCGAAATGCCCCGACTGCGGTAAGCTTACCAAGGTCCCCCCACCCCCCAAGCCCCGCCCGAAGAAGATCCCCAAGGCCATGCATGGCCAGCAGTATGGGCTCTGGGATGTCGACGAAGGCCCGTTACCGCAGGAGATCGCTGCTCGGCAACCCAAGTTTTATCCCGTCTGGTGTGGTGTTTGCGATACGCTGATGCACGCTCAGGCGAAACAGGTAGGAAAAAAACTAACTTGCCCCGACTGCGGCGTTAAGACGGTGTTCAAAAAGCTGCCGGTCGAAGAAAAGACCAAGTCGGCGATGGTGGCTGACGGGGAAGAGTATCAGCTAGATGAAGCCTCGCCGCCGATTTCGCGTCCAGTTCCCTTGCCAGCGGCGGTTGTCGATGCAGAGAAGCATGAACAGTATCGCAAGGGTTTGCGTCAGGAATTTGGCGAACGTCCTAAGATGCCGCGATTCCCGACGTTGGCTGGTGTCTTGCCGATGCTTTTTACTGGCGTTGTTTTTGGCTGGGCGGTCGCATTGTCTTGCCTTATAACCCTGGCGAGCCTACTTACGCTCGCAGGTTGGGGAAGTGAAGGCTACGGAGCCATCATGGGCATGTTCCAGTTGGCTCTCGCATGCGTCGCTGGCCTTCTCTGGTTTGCTGCAAGCTCTGCGCTCTGGTGTGTGATTCTTACCGAAAGCTCCGAAGGTTCCGACCGGTTGTATGA
>JAJRUA010000335.1 GCA_024278035.1 Planctomycetota bacterium
GCTAAAATGCCATCTCCCTTCCAGTCTTTGAGCCATCGAGGAAGCTCATCCCCCAAGCCGTGGGGCTCAAAGAAAATAGACCAAGGACCTTTCTCTTGCTGGTACCTAGCGACCCCCCTTAGCAGCCCGCGAGCATACTCTCGGGAGGTTTCTATGATTAAGGCGACATGCCGAGTCTTAGCCATCGTGTGACGGGCCTCTTTTTTGTGTTGAGAAGAAGATTCGAGGCAAAAAACACTAGCCCTAGCGCATGGCCTAAGAGTAAGAGTGACGGATAATCAGGCCTTTGCACCAATTATTCTACTCGGCCTTCTGCGGAATTAAATCGCAATTTTTCATGACGGATACCAAAAATACGAGTTTTCGTCGCGCATGAGTTAAGAACAGACAGATGCTCGAACGCACCAGCCGTCAATTTACGGAAGGGGATTCCGTAAAAGCGGATTGCCATAAACTGACCTCCAGGTAGTCTAAAGGAGAACTTCGCAGGGAGTTGGTCAAAGGCCGAAGAAGGTTGCCAGAGGCGTTTTGATTGGCATGCGTTGACTAATGCATGTGCTGCATGTGCCGCTGGGAAAATGACGTCCGTCGTCGAGGCCGCCAGTGTTTGCAGCTTGTCGATTTTGTTTACCGACTGGAACAGAGGATATCGGTATGAAAAACGCCTTACAGCTCGTTTGTTTTCTCGTCGCTGCGTTGCTGGTTGGTGCTGTCAATTCGGCAGAGGCGACCGAGAACAAGAGCCAATGGGTTTATCGTGGCGTAACGGGGCGACTTCTCTATGTTCCCGATGCTGAGGGAGACCGTGTCCCCGATTTTTCGGATGTCGGCTATCGCGGAGGTCGCTCGGCTATTCCCACCGTGCCCACGGCAGTTACGCTCCTGCCCGTTGCTGGTGACAATACAGCAAGCATTCAAGCCGCAATCGACCAAGTCTCGGCCCTGCCGTTGGGGCCCGATGGGTTTCGTGGCGCGGTCGAGCTCGGCGCCGGAAATTTCGATGTCATCGGACAACTCGTAATCTCCACGAGCGGTGTGGTCCTGAGAGGTTCGGGGCGTGACGCGGGTGGTACCGTTCTTCGTGCAACGGGTACAAGCCAACGAGACCTCATCCAAGTGCTTGGAACCGGGTCTCAGGCGCTTTTTGGATCGACTCGTAACATGATCGAAGAGACGGTGCCTGTCGGGTCACGAAGTTTTCGTGTTGATTCTACGGCGGGTTTTTCCGTGGGCGATACGGTTCGGGTTACTCGACCGAGTCCTGCGAATTGGATCAGTGACATCGGCATGGATTCAATCCCCCCTCGTCCCGATGGACAGCCGATTACGCAATGGCAACCTGGTTCGTTTGACGTACGGAGCGATCGCATTATTACTCGGATCGAAGGGGATCGAGTATTTGTCGATGCTCCGCTGACCAGCTCCTTCGAGCAACAGTACGGCGGTGGGCAGATCAAGAAATACAATTGGACCGGGCGAATTGAGAATGTAGGTATTGAAAACTTGCGGGCCGAATCTTCTTTTGCCTCCCCGGAGGATGAAGACCACTCGTGGAATTTCGTTTCGATCGATCGGGCGCAGAACGTTTGGGTGCGTGACACCCGATCGCTATATTTTGCGGATTCCGCGATCTTGAGTAACCCTCGATCCAAGTGGGTGACCATTGACAATGTCATTAACGAAGAACCAGTAAGCCAAATCGCGGGAACAAGACGCTATACGTTTGAAATGAGTGGCCAACTTGGGTTGGTTAGTAATTCAGAAGCTAACGATGGGCGGCATGATTTTGTCAACAACAGTTCACGACCGGCCGGACCGAATGTCTTCTACAACTCGGTTGCTAATAACCCTCTGGATGAGTCAGGCCCCCACCAAAGGTGGGCCACCGGAACCTTGTTCGATAACATCACGGTCCTTGGCGACCAAATAAATGCTTATAATCGCGGGTATTTCGGTACCGGCCAAGGATGGGCCGGGGCGAACATGGTTATTTGGAATTCGACAGCCGATAGCTTTATCGTACAGAATCCGCCAACGGCTCAAAACTGGCTTATCGGATCAACGGGCTCCCTGATCGATGACCAGAGGTTTGGCCCCCAACCTCCAGGTTACGTTGACTCTCTCAATGAGCCTGTCGATGTCGATAGCCTTTACGTGGCACAATTGGAGGACGCAGCCGATGTAACGACCTTCCAGTGGAGCGGTGGAGTTGCCCTATGGGGTGATCCTGAGGCATGGGATGAGCAGCTTTCCCCCGGCATTTATCGCGTTGAAACCCGAGAGTACGTGGTGGGCGATATTGACGATTACGATGCCGATGGTCCCGGGAGCGCCGACGATGCCTTTGTGGATCCCGCTTGGGAAACGGCGATCACAGGGTCTTCAGCGTTGCCGATCACTGGGTTCGATGATTCTTCAGGCAACGCGAATGTCGCGTTTACGATCCAGAGTACGCTTGACGCAGGCGAGCGCGTCATTAACGGTTCTCTCGCCTTGTCGCTCAAGCAAGCGGGTGGTTCAGTCGCTGACGACTTTATACGTTTGTTCAACCAAGATGCTCAAAACAGGACCTTTCTTTCTGACATTGGTTGGGATACACAGATCAATTCTTCCGAGGCTTTTGTTGGGCTTCTTGATCTTGGGAACTCTTTATCGGAGTTGCAATCCGGTTCCGTTAATGTCCAAATAAGTGACAACACGAACGTTGACTGGGCCCTCTACACGATTACCGTTGCCAAGCCCGTAGCGTCTCCGACGATCGCCCCCAGTGTAATAATCGACGGGGGAGGAACGGTTATTCTAGCTAACAATGTTGGCTCGGTCGCTAGCCTTTCTTTGGGCGCCACATCCGCGGGCACTTTGTTTCTCTCACAAAGTGGATCCTTGACCGTTATCGACGAGTACACACAAACGGCTGACGGTTCTCTTATCATGGTGATTGGTTCCAGTAGCTCTAGTTTGCTTTCAATCGATGGTGAGGCAACGCTTGATGGCGAGATTGAGGTGCAACTGGCCTCGGGATTCGCTCCCTCTTGGGGCGATTCCTTTGAGATACTCTCCGTAGAGGGCCTTATCAGCGGAGAATTTGCAACGGTCTTGTTGCCCGGATTGTCGGACGGCCTCGTTTTGAGGCTTGCCTACACGAACGATTCGGTACTCGTCGAAGTTCGCCTGGGAGGCGATTTTAATAACGATGGGATTGTTGATGCGAGCGACTACACCGTGTGGCGAGACGCTCTCGGTTCGACAGAAAACCTTCTTGCCGACGGCAATGGAAATGGCGTGGTGGATCAAGCAGACTACGTTGTCTGGGCCTCCGCCTTCGGTGCCACAGCATCCTCCAATAGCTCAGGGGTCTCGACTCCCGAGCCCTCAGCGATCGTGATGCTGAGCATTTTTTTGCTTCTCGTCATGCTTCCTCGGAACGATGCCCCTCGAAACGATGCCCCTCAAAACGATTGTGCAAAACCCATAACGATGATGCCCTGATTCCCCTTCTCCTTTTCTTTGCTCCCCTTTGAATAAGAACCTAAGCATGACAACTTTGCCATTCAACGACTCCAGCAAAACTTCGGTGGACCGACGTACGTTTCTTGGCAGCGTAGCCGCCACCGCGGCCACGTTAGCTTTACCTGCGCATTTGAGAGCGAAGGAGGCCCCCGTTCCCACGCGCCCTGAGATATGTGCCTTTATCAAGTTTGTCCAGTCGTTTGGTTACGACGAGATGGCAGCGCGTATTGCCGAGATTGGTTTCGATGGGATCGAATCGACCGTTCGGTCGGGAGGCCATGTCCTCCCCGAGCGTGTTCGCGAAGACCTGCCTCGTCAATTGGAAGCCGTGCAGAAGGCAGGGATGGATATTACGATCATGACGACCGATGTCGTCCGCGTGGACGACCCCTTTACCGAAGATGTATTACGAACGGTAGCCAAACTCGGGATAAAAAAATACCGAATGGGTTTCTTCCGATACGATCCCCATCGTGGTGTGATGGAACAACTCGACGAGATACGCCCTCAGTTGCTAGAGCTCGCGGCGCTCAACAAGGAGCTTGGAATAGCTGCCGTCTATCAAAATCACTGCGGTGCAAAGTACGTTGGTGCCCCCATCTGGGATCTTCATTATCTGCTGAAGGGCATTCCCGCTGAGCAAATTGGCATGGCGTTCGATATTCGCCACGCTACGATCGAAGGGGGCCTCACTTGGCCTTTGCATTACGATATTATGAAGCCCCATATCGGTGCCCTTTTTGCCAAGGACTTTGTTTGGGGGAAGAAAAAAGAAAAGCACGTTCCGCTTGGCCAGGGGCGTGTCGATAAATCGTTCTTCAAA
>JAJRUA010000336.1 GCA_024278035.1 Planctomycetota bacterium
CACTTGGCTCCCTCAAAGTGGGATCACTGGGGCACACAGATTCCCTACCGAACGGACTATCCGGTCCACCAAGTCGTTTTGCTTTGGCAAGATCGGGTGTTGAGCCAGATCATGGGCTCCTTGACGCTTACCCGCCTTCACGACTCAGAGCTCAAGCTGCCTGCGGACGAGGACGCGCTCACAACCGCTGAATTACTTGGACGGCTTACGAAAAGTATTTTCGGCGAGGTCGATACGTTCCGGCCTGCGGAGTACACCAACCGTAAGCCGGCGATCTCCAGCCTGCGTCGCAACTTGCAGAGGAATTATCTCTCGCGACTAACCCGCCTGGCACTCGACCGTGCTTCGGCTCCCGAAGATTGCCAAACAATTGCCTACGTCGAGCTGTCGGACCTCAAGGAGCGGATCGACGAACTGCTCGAAGACGAGCCGGAATTGGATCGCTATACCGAAGCGCACCTACGTGAAACCTCGTCCCGAATTAAGAAAGTGCTCGAAACAGATCGACTTTTTGAGCAGTCGGGCGGGTTCTCGTTTTTCAGCCTATTCGGCCATCCAGCAGGGCCTGAGGGCAAGGCCCCTCAAGCGGTTCGGTAGAGATGGCTTTAGCAGGGGGAGCCTGTCGTGTAAGTTAGGAGGCGAGCCGGGTGCCGTTATTGATGTCTGCGCTAGCAACTTTACTCTCAGCGTCCCCCTCTGTCGGCTAAACCCGGCCTTCCGATGGTCGGCCTGCCGCTTTGCTCACGTAGTAGGCCAATAGGCCCCGGAGGTCAACCACGCCAAAAGGCTCGCCGTGAAGCTTATTATCGCCATCATCCAACCGACCAAGCTCGAAGCGACGCAGCAAGCGCTGGCGAAAATTGGCGCTTCGCGCATGACTGTGACCGACGCCATGGGCTACGCCCGCCAGCGGGGCCATGTAGAGACCTTCCGTGGCCATGAGTATCAAACGCAATTGCTGCGGAAAATTGAGCTGCAAATTGCCGTGAACGATGACTTCGTCGAACCGGTTCTTGCCTGCCTCGAAGAACATGCCCGAACAAGCAAGGAGGGCCATGTCGGCGACGGCAAGACGTTCATCTTGCCGATGGATGGTGTCACGCAGGTCAGCGATGGATTGACCGGTCCCGGGGCACTGTAGATGGAAGCGTTACTCATTTCTACCGACCTGATGGCCACTTCTAAAGCGGACGGCGCGGCAATGCGCACCGGGGTTTCGTTGCGTAGCATTTCACCAAGCGGTGCGACGAAGTTGGCCAAGGCAGAATCGCCACGGCTTGTGATGATCGACCTAACAGCGCCGATCGCGGACATCGCACAGCTCGCCAACGATCTTCGGTCCGCTGCCCCTGAGGCAAAGCTCATCGCCTTCGGGCCGCATGTCCACGAAGTAAAACTCCAAGCGGCCCAGGACGCCGGTTGCGACCAAGTGCTTGCCCGTGGGCAGTTCCACAAGCAGCTTGATTCACTGCTGCTAAACATCTAAAAGGCGTAAAGGCGAGCGGTCGGGCGTCAGCCCCCTGATGGCAGAGGTGCCCGCCCGAAAAAGGGGACTGGCTCCGAGCCCATGCAAGAAAACCTCGGACTTTAGCAGGAGAACTGCAAAGTCGAAGTTAGGGTTGCAGCCGCAGGCGGAAGCCGTGAAAATGGGGAAAAATCGCGGCTTCCGCCTGCGGCTAGGACAACTCAATACAGACTTTGCAGTTCTCCTGCGGACTTTAGCGACCCCTGCCAGTGCCTGTCCCCTTTTTCGGGCGGGCTGTTAGGTGCTATCGCTCCCAGCGGGGGGCTAACGCCCGACCGCTCGCCTTCAACCGTTTGTCCTTAGTTCAATCCACCTGCATCTCGTCGGTTGATTGGCCATCGATGTCGTGTCGCAACAGCAAATAGATCGCAACCGTTGCGGTGAAAAAGTAGGCAGGATAAAAAGCTCGCATCGCTCGAATGAAAATCGTTTCCCACCAAGCGGCAATCGATTGGGCCGATGCAATACCGGCGCCTTGTTCTACGGAGAAATCCAGGTGAGCAACCGAAAGCGTTAGGCTCAATAGCATTTCGACCAGCGCGCCCGTCGCAATCCCCAATATGGCGGCGATCGTGACATAGAAAACGAGCCGAGGAATCCGCTGGAACGTGTAGGCGAGCATTCGGCTCACTGCGTCGAACGGGTCGGCATGGTCCACGGCAATCGCCGCCCAGAGAAACGGCAGTCCTACTCCAACTCCGGTAAGCAGCACCGCTCCTAATAACGAAGCAAGCAGCACGAGGCCCCAAAGCATTGCGGTGGGAAAGGCAAGTACGCTGAAGTCGGAAGCGAGCCCCGCATGAGCGATCTTTGGTAGCAGGTAGAGCAAGAGAGAAAGGGGGATAAGCGCAAGGGCCAAGGCACCTGCGAGTCGCAGCCAACAACGCCATGCCAATGCCGCGGACTGCTTCATGCCACTTGTTGGCCCGTAGGTCAAAATCCTTGCGGCCCTCTCAGCAATCGCTAAACCGAAAAACGACCAAACTAGCCATTGCCCCAGTCCTAACCATTGCCCCAGTCCCACGTCACAACCGGGAGACTTACATGCGCCCCCAGCAGGAAAGAAGGAGGTAAGAAAGGGGCTTGCCAACCCTCCCGGAAAGGCGAGGGTTCCTTGCACGGCGTTCTTCACCCACCCCGAAGGATCCATGGACGCCGCAGGCAAAGTTATTGGCGAACCACCGGCCAAGAGCGTTCCTAGCACGGCAAAAAAAAAGCTCGCACTAAAGAAGGCTACGCTAGGCACCCTGGCAAGCAACAGCCACGGGGCAATCGAAAGCCAATCGATCTCTTGCCGTGTGTCCTGCGAAAGCGACGTTTTTTGCTCGTTGAGGTCCGCCATTCAGTATCCCCCTTCTGGATCGTCGCCGTCCGGATCGGGAAGATGAAGCAACCCATTCTCTTCCTCCAGCCATCGCCCCAAATCAACCGTCCGGCACCGGTCGCTACAAAACGGCATCGCCGTTGTTTTTTCTTGGTCGAACTCTTTCTTACAGGTAGGACAGTTCATGACGATTATTCAAATCTGAACCACGAAGGGCACAAAGAACACAAAGAAGGAAGGAATAAGAGCATTAGCGTTTATTCACGTTTTTTTCTTCCTTTGTTCCGTCGTTACTTTGTGGTTCAATCCTTTTTCTTACTCGATGATTTAGAGTCACCTGACGATTTGCTTTTGGCGTCGCTCTTTTTCTCGGTTTTCTTCTCCGAAGACTTTTTCGCTTTCTCTTCGCCCTTCTTGTACGAATCGCTTCGGTAGTCGGTTTCGTAGAAGCCCGAACCCTTGAACACAACAGCAGCGCCCGTACCGAAGAGGCGGCGGAGCTTTAGCTTGCTGCATTCGGGGCACTTGCGTTTGACGGGCTCCGATATCTGTTGAAACAGTTCGAACTCGTGTCCGCAGGCATCGCATTCGTAGTCATAAGTTGGCATGGCGTCTCTCCTTTTTGTCTACGGGCCTATTCCATCTCGGCAGGGGCACCCGATGAGACGATCACCTGAGCCGGTCGGACGACACGGTCATGGAGTTTGTAACCGGTTTGGGTCGTCAGAACGACCGTCCCCGCTGGGTGGTCGGACGAAGGTTGTTGTAAAATCGCTTCGTGCTGCTCGGGATCGAACTCGGCTCCCTGGGTTTCCATTGCCTTGCAATCGTGCTGCTGGAGGAGTGTCAACAATTGTTGTCGAACCAGCCGGAAGCCTTCCGTAAGCCCTCCTCCCTCCGCTTCTTTTTCTGCTGCTTCGAGAGCCCCCATTGCCTCAAGGGCACGATCGATGTTGTCGAGCACGGGCAACAAGTCACGCATTAGGCCTATTGATCCGTATTTCCGTTCGTTAGCCACTTCACGGCTCGACCGGCTCAAGACATTCTGCAACTCGGCTTGCAAACGAAGCGCCCGATCCTTTTCGGAAGAGAGTTGCTCTTCGAGCGTCGGTTCGGCTCCTTCGCTTGAAGGCTTGTCTTGGACGGTCGAATCGAAAGCGTGAACAACCGCTTCAGCGGCTTCTTCTTCGCTAAGGGTATTTTCTGGATTGTCGGGCATAATTTATCTCGTAATCATTCACTTCGATGAAAAAAACTGAACCACGAAGGCCTGGACCACGAAGGAACGACGGAAGGAAAAAGAACCGCCAATGAACGCGAATAATCGCTAATGCTCTTATTCTATCCCTTTCTTATCAGCGTTCATTAGCGCGTATTAGCGTTTTCTTTTCGTCTTTTCGTCGTTCCTTCGTGGTTTACTTATTTCTTCTTCTTTACCTACAAAGTATTTTTTTAATTCGCCGAAAAAACTTTTGCGTTCGGGGGCGACGTTGGTACTCTCAAGTTCTGCCAACTCCCGTAAGAGGCGTTTCTCGTCCCCCGAAAGTTTCTTAGGGACTTCAATCGTCACTTGCACGAGCAGGTCGCCCAGGCCGTGGCGGCGCGGGTCAGGCATTCCCTCGCCGTTGAGACGAAAGACATCGCCTGATTGGGAACCGGCAGGCAGGGTCACTTCGCCCCGTCCGGTAAGTGTCGGGACTTCTAGCGTACAGCCGAGCGCCGCCTGCGTGTAAGTAATTGGCACACGGCAAATCAGATGTCGGCCTTCTCGCTCAAACAGCGGATGGCTGAGGACCGAGATAAAGCAATAACAATCGCCGCGAGGGCCACCATTAGGACTTGGCTCGCCCTGGCCGCTGATGCGTACGCGGGAATCGTTATCTACGCCCCCCGGGATACGAACCTCGGCCTCCACCGATTGAAGCCGCTGTCCGCCACCACGGCAAGTACGGCACGGTTTGCTGATCTTCGACCCGGCCCCCTGACACGCCGGACAGGTGGTTTGCATTCGCACGATGCCCGCCGACTGAATCACCCGGCCATGTCCGCCACAGTAGCCGCACGTTTCAAGGGAGCTGTCGGGGGCTGCTCCCGTGGCATCACAATCTTTGCACGGCTCGTGGCGCTTGAACTTGACCGTCTTGGTTACCCCTTCTGCCGCTTCGTGTAGCGTGAGGGTTACATCGCAGCGAACGTCCCGACCAGCGCGAACGCGGTTGCGACCTCCGCCGAACATATCACCAAACATGTCGCCGAAGGCTGAGAAGATATCTTCCACATCGGAGAAGCCATGGCCACCCGCCTGGCCATTCACGCCAGCGTGGCCAAATTGATCGTAGCGAGAGCGTTTCTCCGGGTCGTTTAGTATCTCAAACGCTTCGGCAGCCTCTTTGAACTTGACGATCGCCTCTTCATCCCCGGGGTTTTTATCCGGGTGGTATTGGATCGCCATTTTTCGATAGGCCATCGAAATTTCATCGTCCGAAGCCGTGCGTTCGACGCAGAGAATCTCGTAATAATCGCGCTGCGTTGACATCGGTCGTTATTCGATTGGAACCAGATTGAACCGCAAAGGAAACGACGGAACAAACGAAAGAAAACCGCTGGTGAACGCTAATAAGCGCTCATTAGCGGGCGGTCTTCCCTTTTTCTTTGTATCCTTCGTCGCTTCGTGGTTCAATTTCAAGAAACCGGGCCACTTGCCGTTTGGCGAAGTGGCCCGATCGTTTGTTTATCTACACGGAAAAAGGGGCTAGTGGATGCTGCCCGCGACACCCTTTTTATCCGTATCTTTCGCGTCGAAATTCGTTACCAAAGCTTCCGTTGTCAACATCAGTCCGGCAATACTTGCGGCATTAGTAAGCGAGGTCTTGACGACTTTCGTCGGGTCAATGACGCCTGCCTTGAACATATCGACGTACTCACCTGTGTTGGCGTTGAATCCCGTGTTCTTGCCTTTCTGAGAAACTTCATCTGCGATAACGCTTCCGGAAAGGCCGCCGTTGTCAGCGATTTGCTTGAGCGGGGCATCAAGCACACCGAGAACGATATCGACACCAATCTTTTCGTCTCCCTTAGCGGAAGAGCGAGCCGCTTCCACCGCTTCGCGTGTGCGAAGCAGGGCGACGCCACCGCCAGGAAGGATGCCCTCTTCGACAGCCGCACGCGTGGCGTGTAGAGCATCTTCGACACGGGCCTTCTTCTGCTTCATGTCGGCTTCGCTGCCAGCACCAACCGACACAATGGCTACGCCACCCGTGAGCTTGGCAAGTCGTTCTTGCAGCTTCTCGGTGTCGTAGTCGCTGGTCGAGTTTTCGATGTTTTTGCGAATCTGGTCGATCCGCTTCTTCACGTCAGCGGTTGAACCGGCACCTTGGATGATGGTCGTCGTGTCTTTCGATGCGATGAACTTCTTCGCCTTGCCAAGATGTTCCAGCGTGACCGCTTCGAGCTTGATACCCAGATCTTCGCTGATGAGCGTGCCCCCCGTGAGCGTGGCAATATCGCCCAGCATGGCCTTGCGACGATCGCCAAAACCGGGAGCTTTTACAGCCGTGACATTCAGCACGCCGCGGAGCTTGTTCACGACCAAGGCGGCAAGCGCTTCGCCATCGATATCTTCGGAGATGATCGCCAGGGGGTGGCCTTTTTGGCTAACTGCTTCGAGAATAGGAAGCAATTCACGCAGGTTCGATATTTTCTTCTCGAAGATCAGAATGCGGGCGTCTTCGAGCGAGGACTCCATCGTTGCTTGATCGGTAATGAAGTACGGCGATAGGTAGCCTTTGTCGAACTGCATTCCTTCGACAAACTCAAGGACCGTGTCCGTCGTCTTTCCTTCTTCAACGGTAATGACGCCATCTTTGCCGACTTTCTCCATCGCATCGGCCAGCAGATCGCCGATCACTCGGTCGTTATTGGCACTGATCGCACCGACTTGAGCGATTTCTTCCTTGGTCTTTACCTTCTTCGACATCGAGTCGAGTTCTTCACACGCAGCCGCAGCCGCCTTTTCGATCCCGCGGCGCACGGCGGTCGGATTGCTGCCGGCCACAACATTGCGGGTTCCCTCTTTGAGGATTGCACGGGTAAGAACCGTGGCGGTCGTTGTGCCGTCACCAGCCAGCTTGCTGGTCTTGTCAGCCACTTCGTGAACGAGCTTAGCCCCCATGTTCTCGAACGGGTCCTCCAGTTCGATCTCTTTGGAGACGGTCACCCCATCCTTCGTGACGGAGGGTCCGCCGAAGGATTTGTTAATCATCACATTACGACCAGTGGGGCCCATCGTGACCGCCACCGCATCGGCTAGCTTATCAACACCGGCGAGCATTTTTGCTCGGGCGGCGTCATCGAACATGAGTTGTTTGGCCACGAGAAGGGCTCCGTTATGGGTTGCGTGTGTGCGTTAAATGCAAGCAATAAGGCAGGCGAAAGTGCCAAACGTTAGCTGGCGACCTTGGCGAGAATGTCCGATTCACGGAGAATCTTGTATTCTTTGCCATCGATCTCGACTTCGGATCCACCGTACTTGCCGTAGATGACTTCATCGCCAACGGCGACCGACAGTTCGCCACGGGCACCACTATCAAGCAAACGCCCTTGGCCGATAGCCACGACCGAACCTCGCTGCGGTTTCTCACGAGCGGCGTCCGGCAGAACGATTCCGCCAGCGGTCATCTCTTCTGCTTCTAGGGGGGAAACAACGACACGGTCATCCAGCGGACGTAGGTTGATTTTTTTGGCCATGATAGAGGGTCCTTTGTTTTTTTATCGCTTCGAGAGAACGATGTGTTAGTTGAAAATTGTTGGGTGTTGGTCAAAGGCGGTCAGCTAATCGGTGAAAGCTGACCGCTTTGTTATTTACATCATGCCGCCCATTCCTGGCATGCCACCCATACCGCCCATGCCCGGCATTCCGCCACCCATGCCGGGCATTCCGCCGCCCATGCCTCCCATGCCGGGATCAGGGCCGCCGGGACCCGCTTCTTCTTCGTCGCTAGGGGCGTCGGTGATGAGCGAGTCGGTCGTTAGCAGCAAAGCCGCCACGCTTGCCGCGTTGAGCAGCGCCGTGCGAACCACCTTAGCGGGATCGATCACGCCTGCTGCGACGAGATCAACGTAAGCATCTTTGTCCGCGTTGTAACCTTCGGTCTTACCTTTGAGGCGACGAACACGGTTCACCACGACAGCTCCATCCACACCAGCGTTCTGGGCGATGCAGGCGAGCGGATAGCTGAGGACGTTCTTGATGATCGTTGCGCCAAGTTTTTCGTCCCCTTCAAGGTTAAGCTTATCGACGGCTTTCTCGCTGCGGAGCAAAGCGACACCGCCACCAGGGACGATGCCTTCTTCGAGCGCGGCGTGCGTCGCAGCACGGGCGTCGTCGAACAGGTCTTTGCGTTCCTTCATTTCCGATTCGGTCGAAGCACCGACATGAATCTGGGCGACACCGCCGGCGATCTTTGCCAGCCGCTCTTGCAGCTTCTCTTTGTCGTAGTCCGAATCGGTCGTTTCGATCTCAGCACGAATCTGGTCCGCTCGAGATTGGATAGCTTCCTTGGTGCCTGCGCCACTCACGATGGTCGTGTTGCCACTGGCAACGATCACCTTCTTTGCACGGCCCAGATCAGAAATCTGAACGCCGTCAAGCTTGATACCAAGGTCCTTGAAGATAGCCGAACCGCCGGTGAGCGTGGCGATATCGCCCAGCATGGCCTTGCGGCGATCACCGTAACCAGGGGCCTTCACGGCACAGACGTTAACAATGCCACGCAGCTTGTTGACAACGAGCGTCGCCAAAGCTTCGCCATCGACATCTTCGGCAATAATCAGTAGGGGCTTGCCGGACTTGCTGATCGCTTCCAAGAGGGGCACCATCAGCTTGGCGGTGGAAATCTTCTCCTCAAAGATCAGAACGTGGCAGTTCTCAAGAACCGCCTCCATGTCATCTTCGTCCGTAACAAAGTGTGGCGAGAGATAGCCACGGTCGAACTGCATCCCCTCAACCACCTCGACAGTTGTCTCTGCACTACGGCCTTCTTCAACCGTGATAACACCATCTTTACCCACCTTGGCAAACGCATCGGCCAAGACCGAACCGATCGACGGATCGTTGTTGCCGGCAATCGTGGCGATGTGCTGGAGACTCTTCTTGTTTTTGACTTCGATCGGGTCGGCCTGCTTGAGGATCGACTGGCCGACCACTTCAACGGCCTTGTGGATGCCACGGCTGAGAGCCATCGCATCGGCTCCGGCAGCAAGCATTTTAATGCCTTCGCGAAAAATACCCTCGGCCAGAACCGTGGCAGTCGTCGTGCCGTCACCAGCAACGTCGTTCGTCTTGCTGGCCGCTTCTTTGACGAGCTGAGCACCGAGATTCTCGTACGGATCGTCCAGATCAATATCTTCGGCGACGGTCACACCATCCTTCGTCACCTTGGGCGAACCCCAACCTTTGTCGAGCACCGCATTGCGGCCACGGGGGCCGAGGGTACTTTTCACAGCTCGGGCGAGCTTTTCGACACCAGCCAACAGCGGCTTACGGGCGTCGTCTTCAAAAACCATTTGCTTGGCCACGGTCTTGTCATCCTCCAGGCAGGGGGGGCGTAGGGCTATATTGCAAAGGGGCTTTTCCCACAATTGGGCAAAAGTCCCCCGATCGTTCTTCGTCTTCGCGTTTCTGTTGCGACCTTCTTTTTCCTATGCGGTAGAGCAAACTCGCCCAAAATGGCAGGTACACCGGTCACCACCCCCACGTATTAAGCAAGTGGCGTGCCACCGGACGAATTGAACTCTTGCCGAGGAAGCAGCGTCCTAGATTTCTGGCGGAAAAGAGACAATAATCCTCTTTTCAAGCATTCCTGATGAAGCCCTGGGCCACCCTCAATCCGCCATCCAGCTCACCGGCCCCGAATGCCAAACTGGCAGGCCACCGACCAATGCACCCTCCCAACCCTCTTATCCGATCGATCGGATCGCCAAGCCGAGAGAAACACCCGTTTCAAGCCTCTTCTCATGAGTCGTCCTAGCCGATTTTTGTTACCGGTGGCTATCCTGAACTGTGGCAGACATTTAGCTTTTACAGCTTGAGCCAACTTTCCCCTTCGTCTCCCCTCTCAATATAAACTTATCTCCCTTGAATATCCTTGGTATTAACGCCTACCACGGCGATGCTTCGGCCGCCCTGGTAGTTGACGGACAATTGGTCGCAGCGGTCGAGGAGGAGCGGTTCAACCGCATCAAGCACTGGGCCGGCTTTCCAGCAGAGTCCATCCGCTGGTGTCTTGAGCGTGCAGGACTCGCCGCGACTGACATTGACCATGTCGCCATTTCCTTCAATCCCCGCGCCAATTTGGGGCAACGGCTGAAATTCGTTGCTAAGAATCGTCCTTCGGCGCGGGCCATTATCGACCGACTCCGCCGGCAAGGCAAAACGCTGGCACTCGAAGATCAATTTGCCGAAGCGGTTGGGATGCCCAAAAGCGAAATTCGTGCTCAGTTCCATCGCGTCGAGCATCACCAGACGCACGTTGCTGCCGGCTTTTTGATTTCCCCCTACGAAGAGTCCGCCGTACTGTCG
>JAJRUA010000337.1 GCA_024278035.1 Planctomycetota bacterium
AGGATGAAGTGCTTGCCATGCGTGAAGCGGAGCAGCGCTACTTACAGTTTGCAGGGGTGGAGTTGCCACCGAACGCGGCCCAAATAACCCAACCCGGAGAGACATCCTAGTGAACGGCGACCCGCTGTTCTGGACGGCCCTGGCGGCACTGCCCCTCACCTCGCTTGCGGCGATAGGTGTGCGAGCGCTGCGCGATTTTTCGCGTAAATAGCTACAGGAAATCTGCAAGCGGAATCAGCAGGTTGAGCGTTTTGGCCAAATTGTTCGTAAGCACGAAATCACCGCCCTGGGGGTGGGAATGCTTGGAACCCTAGCGACGGCAATCTTCGCGGGTACAGCCGTTTGCTGGAGGCTTAGCCTTCTCGATCGCTCGGAAGAGCCAACTTGGCGAGCCGTGATGATGATTTCGCTAATGGTTGGCGTTGTGCTAGCGATCTTTCGTGTCGGGCTACCTTGGTCCATCGCCCGAGTCTGTGCCGCTCCCTTCGTGTATTACACCTGGCCGTTTTGGCGGGCGCTGGGCTGGCTTACGGCACCCCTCTGGATTTTCGTTACGCTACTGGACGGAATTCTCCATCGCCTAGTCGGTCGTTCGCCAAACGCTCCCGATGAAGAGTCCATCGAAGAAGAGATTCGTGCGATCGTCACGGAAGGGCACCGCGGAGGTTTGCTTGAAGAGGATGCGCGGGAAATGATTGAGGGCGTTATCGAATTGGGCGATGCCAACGTCTCAGAAATCATGACCCCGCGGACCGACATGCATATGCTTCATGCCGATCTCGGTTGGGATGAAATGCTGGCCGATGTGATCGAAGCAGGGCATACCCGAATCCCCGTCTACGATAAAAGCCGTGACGATCTGCTCGGCCTGCTTTATGTCAAAGACCTTTTGCCCGAGTTCGTTCATCGCGAAGCGGCTTCGTCCTCGGATAGCAAGCCAGAACGGACGGTCCGCGAACTAGTTCGTAAACCGATTTTCGTCCCCGAAACAAAAGCTGTGGATGACCTGTTAGAGATGTTCCAGCAAGAGCGAACCCATATCGCGATTGTGCTGGATGAGTACGGTGGCGTCTCGGGCCTTGTGACGATTGAGGATATTCTCGAAGAAATCGTCGGCGAAATCGTCGATGAGTACGACGAGGATGTCGAAGAAGAGATTCGGCAGATGGAGGATGGTTCGTGTGAGGCGGTTGGCCGTGCTCATGTGGATGAAATCAACGAAACGATGAACTTCAACCTCCCTGAGAACGACGACTACGATACGATTGCCGGGTTCGTTTTTACCGAACTCGGTCGTGTGCCAACCGTCGGCGAACAAGTCGTTTGGAAAGGGACCTTCCGCGTGACCGTCCTCCAAGCGACTCGCCGACGAATCGAGCGAGTGCGGATCGAACGAATCGAAACGACGGAAGAAAGTGGGTAGCCCCTCGGTTCAACGCTCCCCCTGCTTACGCTGGGGCTAACGACGCCGTTAAATCGTGCGTAGGTAGGCCACGGAATTTTCCAAGTCGCCACGGGGGTCGTTCCCCTCGTGACGTTGGGCGGTGACCCAGCCACGGTAACCGTGCTCTTCCAGGGTTCCAAGAACGCCCGGCATGTCCGCGGCTCCGCGTCCTAATTCTACCTCCGTGGCCCGGCCACTACCGCCGGCGAACTCCTGTACCGCATCGACGGCGTGGACATACAGCACCCGTTCGCCCAGTTGCTGGGCCACTTCGACGGGTTCGGCACCGGCGGTGATGAGCGCCGCCGGGTGCAACGCCGCTCCGATCGTCCCTTCGGGCAGGCGTTGAAAGAACTCGGATTGCACCTGAGCCTCGGCCCCCGATGCAATAGCGAGCCTTGCACCAACACGGTCCCCTTGCTCGGCAAGCAAAGTGAGCGATTCGAGCAACGTCTGCGTCGAGGGTTCGTCTTCCTCGCCACTCTCTTCACTGAAGGCTGGCAAACGCTCGGCATGGTGAAGAACGATACGGGCCCCAACTTTGTAGGCGAACGCCATCGCCTCCCGCAGGGCCAAAAGTCGCCGCTCCAGGTCTTCGGTTTCTCCCAGGCCGCGGCGAGTGGGAAATGCTAGTGCAGCAACACGGAGCCCCAAGTCGTCGAGCAATTTGCGGAATTGCCGCAGGGCGGTCTGAGAAAAGTCAGCGATTCGAAGTTCATGGCGAACATCGATCTCGACTCCGTCCGCCCCCATCTTTGAGGCCAGGACGAGCGCTGGACGCAACGGCAGGCGGAGCGAGCGGGTCTGTATGCCGATCGGAGAGGTTGTCATGGTTGTGTGGGCCGGTTTTAGTGATCGACAAAGGGGGAATTAAAGCCGGTGAGGCACCCGTACCGTACATTTTCTCGGACTTCCACCACAAGGACCAATTTTCCAGCGGACCGCTGGAATAGGATGTTTACCCCCCCTCATGTTAATGCGACGTTTCTCACGATCGGTCTTTGTAAGCGTAGGGGTATTGGCGGTTGGCTGCGCGCCTTGCTTTGCCATTGGAACGACGGAATCGGCCTCACAATCGTACTCCGAAAAGCATTCGCTAGAGCAAGGGGCCGACGACGATGCGACGCCGGACCTTGTCGAGGTTTTTAGTTGTCGGTTCGACGCAGGAAATTGGGATGTCAACTACGATCGCTGGCCCGACCGCTGGACACGCCTTCGGGACGAAGAACATCCAGGATACGTGCGGATGCAGATCGAAGAGTCCCAGGACGAAGTTCCAGAAAATCGACTTGTTATCTACCCCGACGGTGCCTCGGCCAGCACCTTGAGCCCGCCGATTCATGTGATGCCCAAGTTCAGCTACCTGTTGAGCCTCAAGCTCAAGATCGCAGGAGTGCGTTACGGTAAGGTGTACGTCCGGATGGCTTTTCTCGATCCGGAAGGAAGACCTCATCAAGTGGATACGTACGGCCCTGTTGCGGTCACCGGTGATTGGTTGGACTTGCATCTTCCGCCCCACCAGCCGAAGGATAAGGAAATCGATCGCCTCGTGGTCCACATCGATTTTGAGCGAGGCCAGAGAAGTGATTTAGAAGCGGCAATTTCCGTTACCGACCTGAGCCTCGCGCGATCGCCCAGCATTCGTATTCATACCGACAGTGAGTACAACGTCTATACCGACGCGAAGGACGTGAAGGTAACTTGCACTCTCTCCGGCATTTTGGAGAGCAACCCCGAGATTCGCTTCCAATTGCTCGATGCTTCCAACAAACAGATTGGTGCCCAGGGGGTCCTGGAATTGGATGGCGAAGTGATTAGCGAATCGACGACCCATGCCTCGGACATTGTCGATGGGCTGAATAGCGAGTTCGACGTTTACGAGGGATCGATCGATTGGCATCCGCCGATCACCGACTACGGTTTCTACCGCGTTCGCGTGCAGATGATTAGCTCAGAAACGGGCCGTATTATGGACGATCCCGCAATTACCTTGGCGGTGGTCCGAAGTGATTTGGAGCGGAGCGATTATGGTGAGTTTGGTTGGTCTTTGCCCCATGCGGATAAGCCTCTCTCATTCTCGGTCTTGCAAGAACTACTTCCCTTGGCGGGTGTGAATAAAGTAAAAACGCCCGTCTGGTTTGCGCCGGACGACGAGAAACGGGGCGATGCGTTTGTTCGTTTTGCGGACCAACTTGCTGTGCGCAGGATCGAAACGATCGGCGTTCTTGAGGATCCAAACGTGCGAATAGCGGACCCCTTTTCCCTGGAACCCTCCTCCCCCATTGAGGGATTGTTATCCGCCGACTCAACGCATTGGCTGCCGTTGATCGATCACGTCATCACCAAGCTCTCGCTACGCATTCACTGGTGGCAATTGGGCCGGGATGGCGATACGAGCTTTGTTGGGTACGGAGGCCTGATTGACAAGATTTTTGCCGTCCGAAACGAAATGTTCCGTTTTGGACAGGATGTTCGGATCGGGCTGGGTTGGCGATGGGATCATACTCGCCAGTGGGATAAGCTCTTGACTTGGGACTTTGAACAAATGTCGGGGCGTGAAAGCACCGACGCGTCCGAGTTGGATAAAAGGCTTCGCGAAGCTCCAAAAACTACGGCGGATCGTTGGGTACTTGTCGAGCCCCCCCAATTTCCATCGAAAGAAATGGAGATCGGCTCTGAAGAGGACGCCGATCGGCATCGAAGACGCATCCGCGATTTCGTTGAGCAAATTATTGTTGCTAAGGTTCGGGGCGTGGACGGTATCTTTATTGCGAACCCTTTTGCTGGGCTAGCGGACCCCAAGGCCGAGCAATACGGCGTGATGAATGTAGATGGAACACCGGGGGAGTTGCTCTTGCCTTGGCGAACCTGTGCCCGGCTGTTAGGTGGCGCGGAGTTTATTGGGAGTGTCGTGCTTCCGAAGGGGAGTCAGAATTGGATATTCCGCCGAACGGATGGAAAGATCGTGATGGCGATTTGGAATCACTCTCCGACTCAAGAAACTTTGTATCTTGGGGAAGAGGTCCACCTGATTGATATTTGGGGAAAGACACGCCGCGCAAAAACGTCCGACGGCCGGCAGTCCATCGCCGTGGATCGCATGCCCCAATTTGTGATTGGCCTCAACGAGTCGGTTGCACGGTGGCGGATGGCGACTCGCTTTAAGATGGAAAAAATACCAAGTATCTTTGCGGTGGCTCATCCCAACGCTCTCATCGTCCTCAACGAGTTCCCGCAAGGGGTTGGTGGTACGGTAAGACTGTTTGTTCCATCCGCTGGAGCAGAAGGTGATGAAGTGAAGGGTAAAGATTGGCAGATCACGCCTGAGAAAGGGCGGCTAAGCCTTGCGGCAGGTGCCCAATTCCAGATGCCCTTCGAGACGATGCTGAAGGAAGCCGGGTTTGGAGATCAGCCGATCCGGATCGATTTCTCACTTAAGGCAGACAAAGATTATCAGTTCAGTGTGTGGCGAAAAATCCATGTAGGACAAGGGAGTCTACGCCTCGATATCACTTCAGAAATCACTCCCGAAGGCCGGCTCGTGATCCTTCAGGAAATGAGCAGCTCCACCGGTCGGCCCTCGGACTTCAAGTGCTCACTTTATGCCCCCCCGGCACGCCGAAAGCGAGCACAAATTTTTCAGCTAGGCGCTGAAGTCGACAAGAAGACTTATACCTACCTTGATGGCCGATCCATGATTGGGAACGAAATGAAACTCCGTATCGAGGAAGTCGATGGCAATCGTGTCTTGATTCGACGGTTTATCGTTCAGCCGAGAGAAAGGCCAGAGGTGCTGGACGGAGCCGTGAACCTTACCTTGGAAAATCAGCCGGAAGCTACTTCGGGGAAGTTCTCCAAGAAGGGGAAAGTTGTTGAAGGTAGCTGACCCCGTGAGTGGCGAATGGTAGACTGGCTTGCTCACGAATTTCCTGCGAATCTCGGAAGCGAACCGATGCCTACGATTGCTGATGCTGCCCAACTTTTGGAAACGTACGCGCCGCTCTCCTTGGCCGAGGAGTGGGACAATGTGGGCCTGTTGGTGGGCGATCCGGGGGCTCCGCTCGGTCGGATTATGACTTGCCTCACGGTTGCCCCCAAGGTGGTAGAAGAGGCGATCGATCGAGGGGTGGACCTCATCGTGGCTCATCATCCCTTGCCTTTCCATCCGCTTAGAAGGCTCACGACCGACACGGTGGAGGGCCACCTGTTGTGGCGGCTGATGGGCGCAGGAATTGGGGTCTACAGTGCTCACACGGCCTTCGATTCGGCAGCGGGGGGAATCAACGAGCAATTGGCGGGCGGTCTAGGCCTTAGTACAGTAAGGCCCTTTAGTCCAAGCGAGCGACCCGATGGAGCCGGCACAGGCCGCCTAGGGGCCCCGCCTGCAGGAACGACACTCAGCTCCTTAGCCAAAATAGCCAAGCAATTCCTCGGCCTACCACATCTTCGCGTTGTTGGAACAGACGAGCAGCCAATCGGCCGACTGGCCATTGCCTGTGGCAGCGGTGGCTCGCTGCTAGACGATGCCGTGGCGGCCGGTTCCGATGCCTTGCTCACGGGGGAGGCAACCTACCATGAGTGCCTGAAGGCCGAATCGCTGGGGGTGGCACTCCTTCTGACCGGGCATTACGCCAGCGAGCGGTTCGCCATGGAGACGCTCGCCCAGTGGCTGAGCGATGGCATAAAAGGCGTTGAAGTCGAGGCAAGTGAGACTGAAAGCTCCCCGCTACGCCTCTTTTGATGGTCTTTGTCGAGATGAACGATCTCGCAGGCCTTTTCATCGACCGAACAAAGGTGCCGTTGCTTTGGCCTGCTGTCGATGTCGCATTTCCTTGGCGATTTTATGGCGTCTCCACCAGCCGA
>JAJRUA010000338.1 GCA_024278035.1 Planctomycetota bacterium
AGCGCCGTGAGCTGCGACTCCATCGCACGGGCATCGGTCAACGGAAACTTCAGTTCAATTTCGAGCATTTTACACTGGACGGCGAGAGAGCCGTGTCGTCCCCGACCACGGCGAAAAAGAATGGAACCACAAAGGAACGACGAAACAACGTTCTCCAGGGGACACGTCGCTCCAGCGCTGCTAGGCTAACCGATGCCAGCCGTACTCAACCACAGAGAAAAATTGCCCCGATGCGATTCAGTATCCGCGACCTGCTGCTATGGACCACCATCGCCGCCATCTACGCGGCGTTTGCGGGAGCACTCGAAAGCCAAGGTCTACTGGATTTCGGAGATGGTATATCACTCGCACCTCTTCTTAGTAATTCCGCCTTTCCGATACTCATGTTGATGATGCGCCTTATTTCATACGTTCGCCTGGACTATTCTCTCGTTTCTTTCCGAAGAAACATGAGCTATTGGGCGCACATGGGATTGATTTTCTTGAGTGCTGTGCTAATGGGAAGAATCTTTAGCGAAGGGCGTCTTCTCTACGTCGGATTTTTGCTCTCACTATTCTTGAATCATGTCATGATCGAAGCAATGTTCCGAATTACGTTAGGGAAAAATGGCGTTATCATTGCGATTACTATGCTGTCCTGGAATAACTATGATTTTGAGATGGAACCAACAACAAACCAGCTTCGTATAACTGCTCTTTCCAAAATCAAAAAGAAATGGGGGCATTGGAGTACATCCCTAACCATCCCAGCCGAGCACCTAGAAGAAGTCCGGGCGATTCTTGAAGCGAAGCAAGGGGCGACGGACGCAAAGACAGAATGAACCACGAAAGACACAAAAAACACGAAAAGAGGAAAGGGATAATTGTGGGAGGCGTCTCCGACGCCGCTTCGACACGGCCTACTCAAAATGGCTAGCGGTGCGTTATCGACGTCTCCAGACGCCTCCCACAATGAAAATGCAATCGTGCTTCTTCTTTTATCGTAGGTAGGTTGGTCCGTCGATCTTTACGCTGCTCTTCGCGCGCTCAGCGACACCGGCGGCGTCGAGTGCCCAGAGGGGGCTGATCTCGACGGGTGTTTCTGCATCAACGCTCACGCCGGCGGCTGTGAGCCAAGCACGATGTTGCTCCAGAAGGAACCGCTGCACGTACTCTGCCGTGTCCTTCGGTGCGCCGGGGGCGTTCTTGAGCGGGGCAAAGACTTCACTCTCGGCGTACTCAACCACGATCGGCCTGGTGGCCTTGGGGAGCAGGTCGAAAATGAATCGCTCGAACTTCAGTGCGTTGTTTCCCTCAGGTTCGACTCGTTTGCCATCGTCGCCGACATGCGGAACGCGTTTGTTGGCAATGTGGAAAGGCAAGGCATCTTTTAGGGCGAGCATTTTTTCAAGGAACTCGACATCGAAGATATGCACGGCGATGCTGCCGGCCCAAAACTTGAGGCCACCCTGCGCATCCACCTCCGCCGCTGTCTCCTTGGGAAAGTCGATGTACTCGATCACACAAAGGGCATCGTCCACCATCACGAAATTCCCCACTTTCTCCTCGGCGGTCTCTTTGGCAATGGCCATCGAAGTGAGTTCGCTACGGGTTGCAAGGTGATATCCCAAGAACTCGGCGTCGCCGATCGGCACGAGCGGGTTATCGACTTGCAGATAGAACAACTGCCGGATGCCGCGGCGGCGCATGTGCTCCGTCGCACCGCTTGTGGCGAGCGCGGCGATTGTGCCGCCATGGCCATCGGGGCTGAGGAACAGCTTTCCTTTTTCTTCGAGCAACAACTTGCCGGTCGCCTGATCAACAGCGGGCATGGTCCCTTGGCAGAAAATAAACAGATCGTCCTCGGCCAAGCCGAAGCGGTTGTTGGCTTCGAGGAACTCGATTTGCTCGTCGTGTGTGACGGGGCTCGTCATGAGGTAGACAGGCACGCCTTTGCCGTGACGCTCGGCCAGTGCGACCGCTTTTTCGAGATGAATCTGCAGGAGTGTGTTGTTCGATACGGGCCCGATAGGGAACATTCCTTTTGGATGATCGAAACCAAGGCGACTCCCCTGCCCTCCCGCCACCAGAAGAACGCCCACTTCGCCCGCGTCGAGCGCCGCTGTGCCTTGCTCGCTGGCTTGGTTGGGCGTCACGCCGAGGCCCCCCCCCTGCCCCGTTTGTCGGTCGCCTAGTCGCATCGCAACGGGCGGCTCCGCCCGGCGAGCTGCCGCCTCCCAGTCGGGCTGATCGACGTCCCCCCTATAGAGGTCCGCCATTTGGCCGAAATCAATCGCTTCGATCTGCCCCGCTAGCTGCTTTTGCTCTCCACCGGACAATTCGTCCCAAAAGCGGACAAGGTGCTCCTGGCCATGAGCGGCAAGGCGTTCGATCAATTCAGCAGGGGCAGGCATCGGTGGTTTCCAGGCTAAAAAAGGTCGTAAACAAAAGAGTATCATCCAAGCCGCCCTCGTTGGCTACAGCCTTCTTTAATTAAAGAATGAGACGCAGATGACGCGGATTGGGCGGATGGGCACGGATTGAAAGAAAAAGAAAAAGGAGCTTATCCGCGATGATCCGCCTTTATCCGCGTCATCCGCGTCTCCTTCTTCATTTCCGTCGAACCCGTTGCAGAATTGCCCTCAGCCCCTATATTGTGGGCTTCGTAACAACTCAACTAAATACTGCGTCTTGAAGGAGACCTGCTGTGGCGTCTGGTAACTACCTCTTTACGAGCGAATCGGTCAGCATGGGACATCCGGACAAAGTGTCCGACCAAATCTCGGATGCGATCGTTGACGATATTCTGGCCAACGACCCCAACCCGGGCGACGCCCGGGTGGCTGTCGAGACGCTGGTCACTACTGGCCAGGTCGTCGTTGCTGGCGAAGTGCGTACGAGCCATTATGTGGATGTGCAAAAAGTCGTGCGAGAAACGCTCAAGCGAATTGGCTACATCCACAGTGACATCGGCTTTAGCTACGATGCCTGTGGCGTGCTGAACGCTATTCACGAACAATCGGCTGACATCGCTCAAGGGGTGGATAAAGCATCGGACGTGGAAGGAGAGCAAGGCGCGGGCGACCAAGGCCTGATGTTCGGCTATGCCTGCAACGAGACGGACGTCTTGATGCCGCTGCCGATCCACTTGTCGCACCGGATCGTTGAATTGTTGGCCAAGTTGCGTGCCTCGGGCGAAATCCCCTGGTTGCGTCCGGACAGCAAGAGCCAAGTCACGGTCGAGTACGATGCGAACAACAAGCCGGTCCGAATCGATACGGTCGTCGTAAGCACGCAACACGATGAGAGCATCCTTGCCGAGTGTGGCCAGGTCATTACCGAGGAATCCAAGCAATTGATCATCGAAAAGGCGATCAAGCCCGTTCTCCCTGCGGAATACCTCAAGGGCGACATCAAGTACCACATCAACCCGACCGGCAAATTCGTAATCGGCGGCCCGCACGGTGATACGGGCCTCACCGGTCGCAAAATTATTGTGGATACCTACGGCGGACGGGGTCGCCACGGTGGCGGTGCGTTCAGTGGCAAGGACCCCAGCAAGGTGGACCGCTCAGCAGCCTACATGGCTCGCTACGTTGCGAAAAACCTTGTGGCGGCAGGCCTTGCTGATGAAGTCGAAGTGCAGCTTGCCTACGCGATTGGCGTGGCGGAGCCGGTGAGTGTGAACGTCAATACGTTCGGCACGGGCAAGATCGACAACGAAGCGCTGGTGCAAATTATCCGCGACAACTTTAGCCTGACGCCGCGGGGCTTGATCGCTGAGCTGGACCTGACGAAGCCGGTGATGAGCGCCACAGCGGCCCACGGCCACTTCGGTCGCGAACCGGGCCCCAACGGCGAGTTCACTTGGGAAAAGACCGACAAAGCCGACGCGTTGGCCAAAGCGGCCGAGGCCTTTGCCGTGGCGAGCGAAACTGACTTAACCACAGAGTTCACGAAGAAGGTTTTTAGAAACCACATAGAGGAGGAAGTGCGGAGATTTCTCTGCCTTCCTCCTTTTCTCCATGTCCTCTGTGTTCTCCGTGGTAACTACATTTCATGTCCCAGCGTATTGGCCTAGGCGAAGATACCCATCGGATCGACGCCCCCGGTACGGGACCGCTGCGTCTTGGCGGGATCGACGTGCCGCACGGGCGGGGTCTGGTGGGGCATAGCGATGCGGATGTGCTGCTCCATGCGGTGACCGATGCGCTGCTCGGGGCGGCGGGATTGCCGGACATTGGGGAGCTGTTTCCTAATACGGACCCCGTGAACCAAGGCCGCGATTCGTCGGAGTTCCTACGGCTGGCAATGGAGCGGGTACGCGAAAAGGGCCATGAGTTGGTGAACCTCGACTGTGTTATCTCCGCCCAAAAACCGAAGCTCTCGCCGTTCAAGGACGGAATGCGCCATGCGATGGCGGGTATTTTGGGGGTGAACGTCTCGCAGATTGGCATCAAGGCGAAAACGGGCGAAGGCGTGGGCCCCGTGGGGCGGGAAGAGGCGGTGGTGGCTCGGTGTGTGGCTTTGCTCGTAAACGGCGTGTGAGATCCGTGTCGTCGTGTCGCAGATCCGCCGAAGGAGGGGACCACGGCGAGCGTGTCTGTTTCGTCCTTACAGCCTAACGGCAGCCGATCTTTCCAGGATTACCCCAAAAGCCTTATCTTATCTGCTTCGCCGTGGCCGTGGCCGGGGACGGCACGGCTCTCACTTTCCCTCTCCGGCTCTCACTTTCCCTCTCCGCCTTTTGCCTTCGTAAGAGTATGACGACCGCCACCGCTAGCACGTTTGATCCAACCCTCGACGCTCCGCACCCTTCGCTTGTCATCTACAATTCGATGTCGAAGAAGAAAGAACCGTTCCATACCGTCAAGCCGGGTGAGGTGGGAATCTATCTCTGCGGACCGACCGTCTACGACAAGGCACACATTGGGCACATGGTGGGGCCGGTGATTTTTGATTGCTTTAAGCGCTACCTCACTTACTGCGGCTACAAAGTTCGGTGGGTCGTCAACATTACGGACGTCGATGACAAGCTCATCAACAAAGCAAGCGAACGGGGCATCACCATGCTCGAAGTCGCTGAGGAGAACATTCGTGATTATGAAGAGAACCTTGCCGCATTGGGTGTCGACCAAATCGACGATTTCCCGCGCGCGACCGATTGCATGGACGATATTATTGAGTTCATCGAGGGGTTGATCCAAGAAGGGTTCGCTTACGAATCGCAAGGCGATGTTTACTTTGAGGTGGGCAAGGACCCCGACTATGGCAAACTGTCCAACCGATCAGTCGAGGCGGCCATGGGGGATGGCGGTGCGGTCGCCGGTGACGATGGTGTGGTACGCAAACGGAGCACGGCCGACTTCGCGTTGTGGAAGTCGGCCAAGCCTGAGGAACCGAGCTGGGATTCTGCTTGGGGCCAAGGCCGGCCCGGCTGGCACATCGAGTGCTCTGCGATGAGCAAGAAAATCCTGGGCGAAACGTTCGACATCCACGGCGGCGGGCTCGATCTTGTCTTTCCGCATCATGAAAACGAAATCGCGCAGAGTGAATGCCGCCACTCGAAGCCGATGGTCAAGTACTGGGCCCACAACGGTCTGTTGCGCAAGGACTCGGCTGCCGGCAAAATAGGCGGTAAGAGTGATAGGAAGGTTGATCCCGCCGATGAAGGGGGCAAGATGAGCCGCAGCAAGGGGGCCGGTGGCTTGGCCGATTTGATCGCCGGCCAAGGGGGCGAACGCATCCGCTTCTTCCTGTTACGTACGCACTACCGCAGCACGGTGCTCTTCAGCGAACCGGCCATCGAAGAAGCGGGCGTCGGCCAAGAGACTTTTTACCGTTTCTTCAAGCGGTACGAACGAATCACCGGCAAGAGTTTTTACAGCATCCAAGCCTCCACGAATCGAAACGATAGTTCGATCGACACCGGATCGAACGAATTGCTTCAGATCGTCGCTAAGCTGCATGGAAAATTCCTTGCCGCGATGGACGACGATTTCAATACGGGCGGAGCGATCGGCGAGCTGTTCGAGCTCGTCCGCACACTCAACAAGTTCTGCGACGATCAGCAACTAGAAACCGAAGAGAAGACGGGCGACGCCCTCGAAGCGTTCCTCACCGGCTCACAAACGCTCAGGGAACTCGCCGCCATCCTCGGTATTTTCCAACAGCAGCCGGCACAAGCCGGGGGTTCGGACGAACTACTAGAAAAAGTCATGCGGCTCGTCATCACGCTACGAGGCGAAGCCCGCGCGGCCAAGAACTTTGCCGTGGCCGACGCGGTGCGTGATGGCCTCAAGCCTGTCGATATCGTGATCGAAGACCGTCCGACCGGTGCCGAATGGTCGGGCGGTGGAGCCGGCGCGGTGGAGGGCGTGATGCAAATGTTGATCGAACTGCGCTCGAGCAGCCGTGCCAACAAAGATTTTGCAACCGCCGACGCCGTGCGAGACCGGCTGAACGAAATCGGCGTGACGCTGGAAGACCGTGCCGGTGGAACGGAGTGGTCGCAAGGATAGGATAAGCGGTCAGCAATTTAGCTTTCGGCGGTCAACTAGCTAGCGTGCGTATTTTTGGCCGCTCGTAAGACACAAGTAACAAAGGAGCCCTTCGTATGCGATACAAAATTTCCCTCGAACGATCCGAGGAAGGGGTCGCCGCTTCGGTGCTTGGCCTTCCGGGTTGTCACTCGCAAGGTGCCAACGAGCAAGAGGCGCTTGCCAATGTTCGGGAAGCCATCAGCGAGTACCTGGCTGTTCAGAAAGAGCTTTGGTCCGAGCGAGATATCCGTGAAGTCGAAGTGGAGGCGTAGTTTTGCCCAAGCTTCCAGGAATCCATCATCAATAAGCCATTCGCGCCCTTGAAAAGGCCGACTTCGTCGTTGCTCGCCAAGGAAAGCACACCGTGATGACCGATGGACAGCGAATCCTTACGATACCACGACACAATCCAATCAACGCCTTCACGATGGGCGCGATCGTTCGTGACGCTGGCCTTACGATTGAAGAGTTCCGCCAACTACTTTGAATGGATTTTTTGCGATGCGGATACTTGGTATTGACCCTGGTCTGAACATCACCGGTTACGGTGTGATCGACGCTGAGGCGGGGGGGCCTGGGTTGGGGCGTCTTCGGCTCGTCGAAGCAGGGATTGTTCGGGGGACCAAAGGGGCGTCGCTTGCCAAACGCATTGGCGAGATTCACACGGGTGTGGCCGACGTGATCGCTTCGCTGGAGCCTGAATGTCTGGCTGTTGAGGAACTCTACTCTCACTATGAACGCCCGAAGACTTCGATTCTCATGGGCCATGCCCGCGGAGTAATTATTTTGGCCGCTACCCAGGCAGAGTTGCCTGTCACGCACTACGCCGCGACACAAATCAAAAAAATCCTTACCGGCTCGGGCCGCGCCCCCAAATCGCAAATGCAACAAGCGATTCAGAACGAACTGGGGCTGAGTACCCTTCCCGAACCGGCCGATGTGGCCGATGCTTTGGCGATTGCGCTGACGCATTGGTATTTGGGGTGTCGGCAAGGTGTGTCTGCCTAACCCTCCTTCCGTGCCAGAATGGCACGGCTATATTACAGCCTACTACCCCCCCCTTTCATGATTACCAAAATTACTGGCCGTGTTGTTACGGTTGCAGACGATATTGCGACCCTTGCTGCGGGGCCGTTCGAGTACGAAGTGCTGATCCCTGAGTTCGCACGACGACGCCTGCAATCGCATCTTGGCAAAGAGACGAGCCTCCATACGCTGGAGTACATGGAGGGCGATCCGTCTCGGGGCCGGCTGACGCCGCGGATGGTGGGGTTCATGGATGCCGTCGAGCGGGAGTTTTTTGGCATGTTCTGCCAAGTGGATGGCGTCGGCGTCAAGAAAGCCTTGCGGGCGATGGTTCGGCCTGTGGCGGAACTGGCCACCATGATCGAAGAACAGGACGTAAAGGGCCTTTCGACGCTGCCCGGCATCGGTCCGGCAACTTCGGAGCGGATCGTCGCGAAGCTCCGACGTAAGGCGGCAAAGTTCGCTCTGCTCGTTGGCCGCGAAGAGGTCACCGGTGGAGCAGACATCGAACGTGATTTACTTGCCGAAGCGTTTGAAATTCTCCGCACCCTCGGCCACAGCGAGCCCGACGCGCGGCGATTGCTCGACGGAGCCCTCTCTCGCAAGAAGAAATACAAGGATGTCGAAACCCTCCTTCATGCCGTCTACGAGCAACGCAATGGCTGAGAATTCTACTGCTAAGGCCATAGTACCCGATGGTGCGGGGACGTGGCATAAGGTGTTTCGTATTGTTCGGCTGCCGTTGATTGCTTACCTATTGGTGTTGTTGGGAATGACGTTTATCGAAAGTTGGCTTGTTTACCCGGCACCGCCGGTTGACCGAAGCGATTGGCAACCGAAAGGGGACCATGAAGAAGTCACCTTCGCCTCAAACGACGGTACCCGGCTGCATGGTTGGTTCTACGACCACCCTGAGCCGAAGCGGGCCGTGCTGTATTGTCACGGCAATGGCGAACAAGTGGCCGACAACCATGAACTAATGCAATTCTTGCGAGAACGGCTCGATGCGGCGGTCTTCATCTTTGATTACCGTGGCTACGGCAAGAGCGAAGGCAAACCGTTTGAGGCAGGCATCGTGGCTGATGGCTTGGCAGCACAGAATTGGCTCGCTGAACGGACCGGGCGGTCTGCCGATCAAGTCATCGTCATCGGTCGTTCAATCGGTGGCGGCGTGGCGACGGCCATTGCTGCGGAACAAGGTGCGGGGGCACTCGTCCTCCAAAGTACTTTCACTCGATTGACCGACGCCGCGGCCGCCCGATTCTCTTGGCTACCGGTACGGCGGTTGATGCGCAATCGCTACGATTCGCTCGCCCGACTCTCAGGCTACCAAGGCCCCCTGTTCATCAGCCACGGAACGGCCGATGAGGTGATACCCTTCGAGCAGGGCCAGCGACTGTTCGATACCTCGCCGAGCAATCCCAAGCAGTTTTTCAAGCAGCAGGGGCAAACGCATATGCAGGCGCAATCCGAGAGCTATTACGCCGATTTGCGGGAGTTTCTCGAAGCGAATGGGGAGTGAATAGGCGGGGACCCGCATTGACGGCCCCTTTCCGGCAGAGGACAATTTATTCCTCCCACCCTGCCCTATCACCGCATCCTGCCACTCCCCCCCCTGCCCTATCTCGCCATGTTGGCATCGCTCGAACGATCGCTGATCTACCCGGCTCCCCCCGTAAGCCGAGGCAACTGGGAGACCCGTTGGCTGGACAAGGAAGACGTCCACTTCGAGTCGCAGTTGCCATTGGACAAGAAGCATGGCGCAGCGGGCCCCCGCATGGACACGGCTCGCCTACATGGTTGGTTTGTTGCTCACCCTAAGCCAAAGCAAGTCGTTCTTTATGCCCATGGCCAGACAGAGCATGTGGCAAGCCTTGTGAGCGTTGTCGCTCGCTTGCAAGAGACGCTCGACGCCTCGGTCTTTGTCTTTGACTATCGTGGTTACGGTAAGAGCGAAGGAACCCCCAGCGAAGCTGGCTGCGTAGCCGACGGTTTGGCTGCGCAACAGTGGCTCGCCGAGAGAACCGGTCGATTGCCTGAGGAGATTGTCGTGATGGGCCGTTCGCTCGGCGGAGCGGTCGCCGTGGCCATTGCTGCCGAACGTGGCGCTCGAGCACTGGTTCTGGAAAATAGTTTCTCCAGATTGACCGACATCGCTGCCTACAAATATCCCTGGTTCCCCGTCCGACAGCTCCTGCGAGACCGTTACGACTCGATTGCTCGCATTGCCAATTATCGGGGCCCTCTGCTCCAACTGCACGGCACACGGGACCGTGTCGCCCCTGCCAAGTTTGCCCGAGAGTTGTACGCTGCTTCTCCTTCCGATTTCAAGCGGTTTTACACCGTCCGTGGCGGTCGGCACCACGACCCAGCCCCGCTAGACTTTTATATGCGTCTCAACCGTTTTCTGGGCGAGCGGCGGGGCGTCAGCCCCCCGACGATCTCAGTGGCATCGTTGCCACCGCTTTTATCAGGGGGCTGACGCCCACCCGCTCGCCCGAGCTGTTGGCAATTGGCTAAATCCTGTAGGGTAGACATCGGTACAAGTCCCTAATCTCCTAGCCCCTCGTCCCTCTCCATGCCCCGCGAACGGATTCTCTCGGCTGATGATGCTGAACCACCGAGCGATAGCTCCCCGGTCGAGACGAAACAGACCGACCAGGATCCGCCCGAAGAGGATTATGCCCTCCGTCCCCGTCGTATGCAGGACATGGTCGGACAGCGCGAAGTCTATGAGCGAATCAAAATCGCCGTCGATGCCTCGCTCAAACGAAAGGAACCCCTCGGTCATATCCTGTTCGATGGCCCCCCTGGCCTCGGCAAAACGACGTTTGCCACCTGCATCCCCCGCGACCTGGGCGTGAGCCTCCAAATTGCCAGCGGTGCGGCGCTCGCTGCCCCCAAGGACTTGCTCCCTTACCTCACCAATGCGGAGGAAGGTTCGGTCCTTTTCATTGACGAAATCCATCGTCTGCCCAAGACGGTCGAAGAGTTCATGTACCCGGCAATGGAAGATTTTCGGATCGATATCACCCTGGGCGAAGGGGTCAACGCACGAACGGTCAACATGCGTCTAAGGCCGTTTACAATGATCGGTGCCACGACCCGCAGCGGTTTGCTCTCCGCCCCGCTACGCGATCGGTTCGTCATTCGTGAGCATCTCGATTTTTACACGGATAGCGAGCTTATCGAAATCGTCCGCCGCAACGCTGAGAAACTTCGCTTGCCGATCGACGATGACGCGGCTGAAAAAATCGCCCGTTGTAGCCGGAGCACACCGCGCATCGCCAACAATCGCTTGCGCTGGGTGCGCGATTACGCCACCAGTCGAGCCGATGGCAAGGCGACACTTCCTGTTGCCAAAGACGCCCTCAAGATGCTGGGCGTTGACGAACAGGGCCTTGATCCACAAGACCGAAAATACTTGGAGACTTTGCTACGGGTCTTCCACGGCGGACCGGCAGGCGTGGAGGCGATTGCCCACACACTCAACACGGCCATCGATACGCTCACCGACGAAGTCGAGCCGTTCCTCTTGCGAAGCGAGCTGGTCGTCCGCACGCCGCGCGGCCGTAAGTTGTCGCACAAGGGCTATGAGCACCTCGGCAAGCTACCGCCACCCGTGGACGACGAGCGATCGCTTTTTTGATAGCGCCCTTGTTCGACAGCGAGCCGTATCGTCCCTGGCCATGGCGTCCATCCAGCACAGAAACCATTGCGTCGCTCGCCATTGAAAGAATGACCAATCGGACAACTAGCGACTCTTCGACTTCGGTTTCGCCGCAGGTGGCTTCTTCGCGGGTGGCTTGGGCGCTTTGCCTGTCTTGAGCGATTCTCCTAACAGCCGTAGCGTCTCGGTGTATTGCTCGCTGTCCCCTTCACCGGCGGCGTGCGTGTCTTGCACCATGAGGGCAAAAACGCCCTGCTCATTCGCAAACGCAAAGACGTTCTGTACGATTTCAATCTTGTCCTTGTTGGTCGTCTTGAGCTGAACGCCTTCGTAACTAGCTTCGACGCCGCGTAGCTTGGCCGTTTTCTGTTCGACCTTCTTCGGCTTGTACTGATCCGAGATGTTGGAGACCAACACCTCAATCAACGACTTGGGGTCAAGCCCCTCCTCGTACTTTTGCAGCATTAGGGCAGCCGAGGTCCCTTGGATGGTCCAGATTGTCACTGCCGGGTCTTCCGTATTTTCTTCCGCTACGAATGAAGCGGGATAGCGGAACGACACGCCCGCCTCAGAGAATGAGCGATCCACTTCCGGATCGATTTGCATGGTTACCCGCTCGCCATCGATTTTCACCGCAAACGGCTTGCCAACCGGCACGTTGTACGTTTGTTCGCCAATCGTCAGGCGGGCCTGTTCAATCGCACCAGCGAATGACGGCACAAAAAAAGCCAGAAGAAGCAAAATCCAGTGGGGAGAAAACCGTTTCAAAGCAAGCATTTCAGGGCGTGTGGTAGGGAGGTGAGAATCGTTCAATCCCCCACTGTAACCAAACGACTGCCGCAAGGGAAAAATTTCCTACTCAATTGTTGCTGCGGCAAGCCGCACGTCAGTCGGTTCGATTTCGGGATCCGTCTCGGGATCATCGTCCCGGATCGTTTGCCCCGTGTGGATAAACTGTCCGCCGCCGGCAGCCTTGGCGCTGTACAGGGCCGAATCGGCCCGTGCCAGAAGTGTTTTGGCCGTGTCGTCGGCACGGGATTGTGCCAAGCCACAACTGACGTGGATGCCCGCCTGCTCGGCAAGCGATTTACGCAATCTCCGACCAAAAGTACTAGCTCCAAAGAGCCGGGTATTGGGCATCACAATCACCAGTTCATCCAGCCCGTAGCGGGCCGCCATGTCACGGTCCCGAAGCTCAGGGCGAATGAACTCCGCCGCACGCAGCATCCGCTCCTGTTGGTCGCTCTGGCCGGTCGTCGGCAGGTCGGCTGCCGAGTCGATGCTAATCACCGCCACGGAGAAATCCCCATTGGCCGCCTCGTGGCCGCTTAATTCCATCTCTAGCAACTCGTTCAGCCCTCGGCGATTGTTGAGTCCCGTCACCGGATCGGTCCGTCCTCCACTGAAGTTGGACAACGATTGTGATTGCTGACGCAGCTGGTCGTAGGCCGTCGCGACTTGGCCCGCAAGGCGAAGCGTTGGCGTGAGCACCCGCTCCGCTTCGGCTCGCAGAACTTGCCAAGTGGCATCGCTGGCCAATTCCCCGGCATTATCGACTTCGCGTTTGAATCGTTTGACCTCGGCATGGTGTGCGGCCAGATCACGACGAAGGCTCGACGCAATGGTCTCAAGCTGGCCAGCGATCTCCACCGCTCGAAAAAGTTCCTCCGGCTGCTCCCCCTTCACTGGTGTTTGGCGACTCCGTCGGCCAAACACATAGCCAATCACCGCCACGGCAGCGAGCGCTACCGTGACGGGCAAACCCAATCCATTCGCTGCTGAAATGAAAGCCAACATGATTGCTTCTTCGCCTCGACTTGTACTCGATGATTCAGAAAACAGGTTATTAAAAGGTCGGTACCAGCAAGCAGCCTGCGGAAAAATCAGATCCGGTGCCGCGTTCCCAACCCGCGTACCAGCAAGAACCCGATGAGGCTAACCACTCCCAGCACAATCATCCATTCTTCTTGCGAGAGTGAGCTGAACCAATTCCAACCCTGCTGGAGGCCCGTAGCGATGGATTCTTGAATGTACTGCTGGGCAGCTTGGAGGGTCTCTTGAACGTCTTCCATGAGGAAACCTTGACCGATCGGAGGGTGGGGAGCGTGAGGATAGGCAAGCTGGCATAGCCTGTGCCACTGGAAAATTAGGCCACGCAAAGCCCTTTGTCACCTTGAATCGACGTGCGAATCCCCAAAGAAGGTTCTTGAGGTGAAGCGACGCCGATTCATCGTCACCACTGGTACAACCGGTTCTCCAGCAGGATTCGCCCCAGGGCGAGCCTACCTGGCCGATGTTCCCATTCTCAGGAGCAAATTGGACGATTGACGCCCCGCGCTCCGGCAAATAGATTAGGGGGCTGTTGAGAGGGGTTCGCCCTTCGGTAACAGGGAGGCCGGCCCTTATAAGGGTTCCCTTAAAATGGCTAGTCAGCGATCGGGTGGAATCCCCGGCTCTGGCGCCGTAGCTCAATTGGTTAGAGCACCGGACTGTCGATCCGGAGGTTGCGGGTTCGATTCCCGTCGGCGTCGCTCGATGAACCCCGAGGAACAGCTTGTTTCCTCGGGGTTTTTTCGTTTTCACGCCGACGCGGGTTCCCGCCAGTCTTGTCAGCAATTGCCTCTGATTTGCACCAATTGTCAGGATTTGGTGCAACCGTTGGTGCAACCAAACTTGGGGCCGTTGTGTCGTCGGTTCCGGTGGCTCGCTGCCGGTGGTCGTTCGGTACGCGATCAAGTGGCAGCCACGGCAAGGCGTCGAGCGCTCCCGCTACGTCCAGCACTCTCGGGTCGGTGTAGACGTTCATCGTCAGGTCGATCGACGAATGCCGCAACGCTGCTTGTGCGGTCCTTGGAGCAACGCCCCCCCCGCTGACAGCAGCGAGCCGAACGAATGGCGTAAGGCGTGAATGTCGAGCGTATGGCCCCGGTCGTCTTGCTTGGCAATGCCTGCCACGGCTAGATCACGATCGAACGCCTTAATCAGCCCACGGGGCACGTCCAGC
>JAJRUA010000033.1 GCA_024278035.1 Planctomycetota bacterium
ATCGCCAGTAGTTCCCACTCACGAAGTCCGCAAAGAAATAGTCGCCCTGCACTTCAGGGTCGGGGCCTCGATAAATAAAACCTCCGGTGACACTGTTTCCCTGCATAGCACCTACCCCACGGGCGTAATCGTAAACGGGATCCACAGCGCCCTCTGGCTTGGGCCTGCCGACACCACCACTGGGAGTCGCTATGCTTCCTTCGCGAAACCTCCAGCCGTAGTTCACGCCCGCGACCCCGTCGGGCTGGAAGTCAATCTCTTCGCGGAAGTTTTGGCCCACGTCTCCCATCCAAAGATCGCCCGTCTGTCGATCGAAACTATTCCGAAACGCATTTCGTAGGCCATAGGCCCAAATCTCATCGTCCCCCGTCGTACCAACAAACGGATTGGTCGTAGGAATGGCGTAGTTGCGCGTTGCATCTTCCGGGAAATCATCCCCGTTGATATCAATACGCAACATCTTTCCGAGCCAATTGTCGGTAATGTCTTGCGAATTGCCTGTGTCCGGCGTGTGCCCATCATCGTTGTCGTCCGCCCCGCCCCCATCGCCAAAAGCAAGGTAGAGGTAATTGTCCGTTGGACTAAAATCGATCCAGCCTCCGTCATGGTTCGTCTGGGGTTGATCGAAACTGACGATCGGTCGGGCCGAGTCGAGGTCGGCCGAGTCCGTATCCCCAGGCGTGCGAGTGTACTCAACGATATTGGAGACGCCGTTGCCAAAGGCCCCGCCCGGGGTGGTGTAATAGGTATACAATTTGCCGTTGTTGACGTAGTCCGGATGAAAGGCGAGCCCCAGCAGACCCCCTTCGCCATCTTGTGAAATACCGGGGATGCTCAAATAGGGGGCCACCTCGATTTCGCCCGTCGTGAGATCGAGTAGCTGGATATCCCCGCTTCGCCCTAGCAGGTAGAGCCGCCTATCGTCACCAGGAGCACGGACCGCGCCTGTTAGCATGGCTCCCTTAGCAAGCAAAGTTGTCCCTGAAACTTCAGCCCGTGCCGGGGGCGCGTGGCAAGTGGCTATCGCCAAAAAAATCATCTGCAAGAGTCTTACAGCACGTCCCCCAACCTTCAGGTCCATTGCTCTTTTTCGACCACCGGAGGTTCCCCGGTACGTCTTAGAGAAGATTCTTATGGTACGACATCCGCTCATCTCTTTGCCCCCGCGTTGTCCTGTGGCCCCGATTGCCCTGTGAATCGTCCCGCAAATTGTATTCGACACGCCAGTCGTATTGGACCCCAAAAAAACGGGGCCGCCTAGTAGTAGGCGATATACGCTGTGTTTACAGGAATTGTCCAGCAAGGCCAGGCAAGCCAAGCAGCTACGCCTGCCGAATCCCGATTCCAATGCGCCAAGATGGAAGTTCGCAGGTAAACTCCCTTGTGCCTTCGTCAAAAAAGCACTATTTCTTTTTTGCTTTGGGCGAGAGTTGGACGGTTGAAACGGGCTTGTCACGGCACAGAGGTACCGAACCACTGCAATCTTCAAGTATTTGGGCTAAGGTGCTCGCTCGAAACTCCTTTTCGATATGAGCAATCACTTGATCGATTCGACGATGCAAGGGGCAGAGTTTAACGTGTCCCTCGATTTTTAGCGGGCAAGTCCTGATCCGATCGATCGAATCGATTGCCCGAATAACGTCCCAGATGGTTATCTCTGTCGGTTCCCGGGCCAATCGGAAACCGCCCCCTAAACCTCGACGAGATTGGACAATTTCGGCACGAACCAAATCCTTCATCATCTTCGAGAGATAGGGGCCCGGTACCTTGGCGATCTCGGCGATTTCTCGCACAGTCATCGCCTTGTCGGGATGGCTAGCCAGAACCGTGACGGCACGAAGCGAGTACTCAACAGTTTGCGAGATCATTTCCGTTCTTCTTTTTTCGGGTAAGCTGCTGGCTACCCATTATGGTAACAGATACTCTCCTTAAAGTACGGATCGCCCGTCGGTACGGGCTTTGCTCCGCTAAAGGCCCGAGCCAGCAGCAGGCCTAAGCTGCCTATGAGTAAGCACACCCCGGCGATTTCGCCAATTCCCAGAACGGGCAAGTCACCAACCGTCGGCGGGAAGATCATAATCGACAAATCGACCCAACGCCCCATCAAGACGATCAAAGCGACCTTCATCATTACCCGTTCACTTCGTTTCGAAGGTTTTGGCAAGAGAACAAGGAAAGGAAGAACCCAATTCAAGATAAGGCTCACCAGCACGATGGGCCCCCAAGGCCCATGGGTACGGGCAATGAAGTAGGTCGTTTCTTCGGGGATGTTGGAGTACCAAATGAGCATGTACTGGCTGAACCAAATGTACATCCAGAAGCAACTGAAAGCTAAAAGCAGCTTACCCAGGTCATGCAAATGCTCGTCGTTGAAAATGCCGTGCAGGGGCCCCTCCGTTCGCCGCAACAGGAGTGCCATCACAACGATCCCTGCTACCGAGGCTTGCATCATGCCTGCGAATTGGTAAACACCCCACATCGTGCTAAACCAAAGAGGTTCAAGCGCCATGATCCAGTCCATGCTCGCCATGGAAAACGTAATCGCATAAACGGCGATGAAAATGGCTGAGAGCCGAACATTCGAGCCGGTTAGCTTCCTACTGCCTGTGCGATCTTGTTTGCGAGAGATGCCAACGATTGCAGATGCAAAGAGGGACCAAATCACCAAGTAGCCGATGGCTCGCGCGAGCCAGAAGGGGGGATTGAGCCAGTACTGCTTGAACCAGAAAGAGCCAGCGTCGTCTGCTCCGTGTTCTCCACCATGCAAGGTCCATCCGTATTCTTGGTAGCGTAAGGCAAGGACAACGAACATGGCGATCGAGGCGTAGGGCAACAGGGTTGCCATCGCTTCGGGGACACGACGAAACGCAACACTCCAACCGGCCCCCGTGACATAGTTCATCGCAATAAACACCGCACCGCCTAAAGCAATCGTCAAGAAGTAAAAAGCGACGAGAAACAAGTTGCTCCAAGCACGAACGGGTGCCACTGCGTAGCTAAGGGCCAACACCACCAGCCCGCCAACGGCCATGGCCATCAGGGTATTGTGAGTTCGTCGGGTAAGGAAAGATTCAGAGTTCATGGCACAGGTTATCGTTGATAGGGCTTATTCGTTTGCCGGTTGAGCATCGGTGGTGGGGCTCTCGGACTCAAGCTGCTCCGGCTCTTGTTCTGGCTGAAGCGTTCGGATGAAGTTGATGACTTCCCAACGTTGTGCAAGGGAAAGCTGTGCGGCGAAGTTCGGCATACTTCCTTGCCCATAGGTCAAGACATGCAGGAGTTGGCCCCCTTTCATTTGCACCGATTTACCCGTTTGGAGAGAAGGAGGGGGCGGAAAACCGTACTGCGGCACGGTGCCATCCCCCTTGCCGGATCCACCATGGCAGACAACACAAAAGACACGGAAAGTTTCGGCACCTCTTCGTGTCGAAGCTTTTTGCTCTGCTTCATCGAGAGCCAGGGTTGGGTTTTCGATTTCTTCTCCCGCGCGGAGGGCCTCTTCGGGCGTCGCACCGTAGTGGGCTAGGGCGATTGCAAGAGACGTTTGGTCCCTTGCAATGGTTCCTGGCACCGGCGATTGGAGCGTGTGTCCGTTGGGGAAATTCGGATTCACCTCGAAGGCCCCGTAAGCGGGCGAGTACTTCATATCGGGCAAGATTTCGATATTCGGTTGAGCGTAATCGACGCCAGAGTTTAGCGCCAGCAACGTAACGATCGCCGTTAATACTGCCAAAACGATATTGGTTCGAGAAAGCATTCCCATCGATTCACTCCCCTCCGTCCGTTGAAGTACTGAAACCTGACGAAACAAAAGGAAGTCTCTCCTGAACATTTAAGACATGGTACTTGTCGAGCAAACGGCGAACGCTTGCTGCGTCGTAATCGGTTTCTGCATCGTCGATAACCAAGACAAAACGATCGTTGGTTACCTCCATCGAAGGCATTTTTGCGGTCTTACCGGGGAAAAGTTGGCTCACTCCAAAGAGAGCGAACACGCTGCCGAACCCTGCGAGCAAGACCATCAACTCAAAAATCACCGGCACGTCCGAAGGCAAGGCGTTCCACGGTTTGCCACCCACATCAAGGGGCCAGTTCACGGCGGCCGTCCAATGTTGGAAAGTAAGGGCGATCAGCGCGCCGGTCAAACCACAGAGGAAGCAAACCCAAGTTAAACGCGAAGGTTTCAGGCCCATCGCCTTGTCGAGCCCGTGGACCGCATAGGGGGTAAAGGCATCGACGATCTTCAGCCCTTGCTTGCGCACCTCTCGGGTGGCACCGAGCAAGTCGTCCTCGTACTCAAAAGTCGCCGTAATCCAGTTGTTTTGTAGTGTGGGGTCGTTCATGCTTCCTCCTCTTGGGTAGCGATAGCAGGCTCGTCTGTCGTCTTAGGCCGGCGGTAGTGCATAGCCCCCTTAACTTCCGCCATGGCAATCACCGGAGCGACACGGCAGAAAAGAAGAAACAGGGTGAAAAACAGCCCAAAGCTGCCCGCCAAAGTGGCAATTTCAACCAGACTTGGAGTGTAGTGGGCCCAACTCGAGGGCAAAAAGTCGCGGTGCAAGCTGGTGACGATAATCACAAACCGCTCGAACCACATGCCAATGTTAACGACGATCGAAAGGAGGAATACCAAAATCAATTGCGATCGAATCGCTTTGAACCATAACAATTGTGGTATCACCACGTTGCAAGTGACCATGGTCCAGTAGGCCCAGCACATGGGGCCCATGGCTCGGTTGATGAAGACGAACTGCTCATAGACGTTGCCGCTGTAGGCGGCAATAAAAAACTCCGTGGCGTAGGCCAATCCAACGAGCGAACCCATCGTAAGCATCAGCTTGCACATTTTATCGATGTGGTTCGTCGTAATATAATTTTCCAGCCGCATTGTCTTGCGAGCAATGAGCATAAGCGTCATCACCATCGCTAGGCCACTAAAAATGGCCCCGGCGACAAAGTACGGCGGGAAGATCGTTGTGTGCCAACCAGGTATCACCGCGGTGGCAAAGTCCATGCTTACGATCGAGTGAACCGAAAACACAAGCGGCGTGGCCAATCCGGCAAGCAAGAGATAAACCGTCTCATAGCGGAGCCAAGTTCGCGCTGAACCGTTCCATCCGAGGCTCAAGATCGAGGCGATTCGCTTGCGCCAGCCAGGTTTTGATCGGTCGCGGACCGTGGCCAAGTCGGGCACCAATCCGACGTACCAAAAAACAGCCGAGATTAGTAGATAAGTCGAGATAGCAAAAACGTCCCACAACAGGGGTGATTTGAAATTGACCCACAACGGCCCCCGAGTGTTCGGGTAGGGCATCATCCAAAAAGCTAGCCAAGGGCGACCCATGTGGATCAGCGGAAAGAGGCCCGCACAGCAGACGGCGATCAAAGTCATCGCCTCCGCTGAGCGGTTGACGGCGGTGCGCCAGTGTTGCCGGAAGAGGAACAACACGGCAGAGATCAACGTGCCGGCGTGTCCGATACCCACCCAAAAAACGAAGTTGGTAATGTCGAACGCCCATCCGACGGTTTTATTGAGGCCCCACGTACCGATTCCCGTTGCAATCTGGTAGGTCACAGCGGTCACGCCGAGAAGGAGTGCCGCCAAGGCCGTAACAAACGCGACGTACCACAGGACGGATGGCGTTCCTTCCATCGGTCGCGAAATATCCTCCGTAACATCGCCTAGCGTTCTGTTTCCCTCAACCAGAGGAAGTCGCAGAGGCTCTTCGAAATCAGCCATGATTGCTCTCCTCAGGATGGGGGGTAAGGCTCAAGTGCCTATCCTTGGACTTATCAGGAAGCCTCTCGCGGTCGAGAAAGGCCGGAGTACTCAACGTTTTTGGGGCGTGTCGTAAATCGTCATCCACATTCTTAACCACTCGTAAATAGGCCACCGATGGCCTGAAATTAAATTCTTCTAACACACGATACCGCCGAGGATTTTCTAGGGCTGCTGAGACTCGGCTGTCGGGGTCGTTCATGTTTCCAAACACGATGGCTTGGGCAGGACACGACTGTTGGCAGGCCGTTTGGATTTGCCCATCAACGAGGGGTTGGCCCTGTCGGCGTGCCTCAATTTTCCCCTCCTCGATACGCTGAACGCACATCGAGCACTTTTCCATCACCCCGCGCGTTCGCACGGTTACATCAGGATTGAGCAGCAAGTTCTGTAAGGAATCGTCGTGGGCATAATTGAACCAATTGAACCGTCGGACCTTGTAAGGGCAGTTGTTCGCACAGTAGCGAGTCCCCACACAGCGGTTGTAAGCCTGCTCGTTGAGGCCCTCGTCGCCATGCACGGTCGCCAGAACGGGACAAACCGTCTCACACGGAGCGTTGTCGCAATGCTGACACATCATCGGCTGATGGAAGACTTTGATGTCCGACTCAGCGTCCGGCTCTTGATCACCCGAGTAGTAACGATCGATTCGTATCCAGTGCATCTCTCTTTGCCTGAGCACCTCATCTTTTCCGACGGTCGGAACGTTGTTCTCCGATTGACAGGCAATGACACAGGCCGAGCAACCGGTGCAAGCGTTGAGGTCAATAGCCATGCCCCACCAGTTCCCCTTCTTGGGATGGTCTTCGGCCCAAAGCTGAACGTCATCAAAGTGATGGACATGAGGCTCTCCAGCTTTAGGGTCTTGAGCGAAAGCAGCCAGGGTGGTTTCCTGGACAATTTCGCGTCGCTCGCCCCCCTTGGGTGCCAGGTGCTTCGGCACTTCGATCGAGTTGTACTCCTGTGTGGTCGCCAGTTCATGGCGGCGGCCCGTTTTTTCAAGCGAGACGCTTTCGCTTACGTAATGCAACTCATCATCATTTGGGGAGATCAACTCTGCCGCATTGACGCCAATGGTTTGCCCCGATTCAACCGTCAGGCGAGACTCCAGCCATTGCGGCCCAATTTTGCTGAAACGATCGGTTCCCCGGGCTCCGTACCCTAAGGCGATGGCAAGCGTCTTCTCGTGCTGTCCCGGTTGGACGTAAACGGGCAATTCGAGCGAAGCGGAACCAACCGTTACCTTTACGACATCGCCGGTGGTTAGGGATTGAGCGCTGGCCAGCTTCGTCGAGACGGAGACGTAATTGTCCCAAGTCACTTTGGTGATGGGGTCGGGCAATTCGTGGAGCCAAGCATTGTGGGCATGGCGACTATCGGGCATGCCGATTTTGTTGTACAGAACGAGCGAAAGCCCTTCAGCTTTCAGGGCCCTGTCTGCTGTGGCCCTGTCCGTTAGTTTAACCGCTTCAATACGGAACGTCCCTGACTCAACCGGCTTAACGGGCAACTGGATAAAACCGTTGTGGAGCGTTTTATCCCAGAAGGTGGTAAAGTCTTCCGCTTCCTTCTGCTGAGGGAAAATCTGCTTCTGCCAGTGAGTGCGAACAAGGTCGTGTTGTGTGGCAGATTGGCCCGACCAACTTGCAAGGCTTTCGAGGAGAGATCGCGTGTCGCCAATCGGACGGATCGTTGGCTGACAAATCGAAACCAGCCCGTGAACCGGCTCCGCGTCGCCCCATGACTCGAGCGGATGATGATCGGGACAAACGTAGTGAGCCAAGCTGGAAAAATCATCCTCACGCTCGGAAAAGCTAACGGTAAGTGGCACCCGGTCGATGGCTTTCGACAGCGATTCGCGTCCGGGAAGATTGTGGGTTAAGTCCGTCCCCGCGACGAAGAGAGCCGCGATTTTGTCCTTCTGTAAATCCTCTACCAATTGCAAAACATCGTGGTCCTTGCCCTGTTGCTGGTTGCTCGGGTATTCAATGTCCAGCGTATTGCCATAGCCGTTTAGCAAATGGTTGATGAAGTTGACAACCACCTGTGTTTCAACCGATCCACTGTCGCAAAGTACGAGCGATTCGCTTCGGGCTTCCCACAGTCGTTTCGCTAGGTCCGAAATCTCTTTGTCAGGTACGGAAGTTGCGATGGTTGGGGCCTTTCCTGGCGATTGGCCTGCTAGTCCTGCCAGCTTGTGAGCCAAGCGGCTGAGTACCAAGGGCTGTTCGTTCGGGGCAAGCACCATCCGCTTGTCGGCATTGCTGCCCGTTAGCGACATGCGGCTTTCTAGCTGCACATGGTAAGACATCTCGGGATGCTCTTCCGTTGGCTTCCGAAGAGAGCTCCAGGCCGACGTGAACTCAACCGGTGAAATCCATGTCCCAAGGAAGTCGGCTCCAAATGAAACCAACACGCGGGCCTTATCCAGTTGGTAGTGTGGCAGGAGACGCATGCCATGCGTTTTCTCATGAGCTTTGAGAATCGCTGAGGCACCGAGCGTATCGTAGGTGACGTGCTGACCATCTTTGAATTGTCCGAGAAACTGGGCAATCGTCGCCTTGAGCGTGGGGCTAGTGATGGTGGAAGTGACCAAGCGAACCGCACCGCCCGACTTCTTGATCTCTTCTAGCTGGTTACGGATATCAATATCCGCCTCTAACCAAACCGTCGGCTTGCCCGCTTTGAGGGGGCCTTTGAGGCGTTGGCTATCGTAAAGACCGAGGGGCAAGGCTTGGTCCACGGCAGAAAGCCCCCCGCGCGAGAGCGGATGTTCGGGCAAGCCTTCCATCTTCAGCGGCCGGCCATCTCGGGAGCCAACCAGCAGCCCACTTCCGGCATGACAACTGGCGTAGTAACGCATCTTGCCGGGCACCATCCCCGCCGGATGCGAAGCGGAGGGCAGCGCTTTGATCTCAGGCGCCTGGCCGCATCCACTGACCACCGCCAAGGACATCGTAAAACCAGCCGCTTCTAGAAAATGTCGCCGACTAACCGACGGCGTCGCTTCAGCCGCTTTAGTCATGGACTGCGCAGGCGGCGCAGATACGATTGGCAATTTCTGCCCGGCTGGTACTTTCCAATAGGTTTTTGGTGATTTGCTTTTCATTTTTTTGCACAACGCAAAGCGGCTTTAGTGGTCGGGGCTTTCTTGTGAATGCCGGATACTTTCAAAGGGAGCGACTGAAGCATCTTTAGTGATGGCAGATGGCACAGCTTGTAGCGGCATGGACCGGTTGGCCATTGATGCCGTTCTCGTTGGCGTTTCGATGGCAGTCCACACACCACCCCATCGACAGGGTGGCGAACTGTCGCATTCGTTCCATGGATTCAACCGGTCCATGGCAATGTTGGCATTCCACCCCCACCGCCACATGAGCACGGTGATCGAAGCAAGCGTAATCAGGCAGATTATGGACACGGACCCATTCGAGTGGCTTCGCCTCTTGGCCTTGGATCGGATTGAGATCCTCATCTAGTGCCAATGAGTCGTAGAGCTTCTTTAGTTCTTCGGAAACAATCCGGTTCGGTTTTCGCTTTTCATTTTCTGCCCGTTTCATCTCGGCGCTGAGTACATCAAACGAAGAAGTCACCACCTTGTGGCATTTCATACAAACGTCCGATGAGGGAATGCCCGCACGGGGGCCTTGCACCGCAGCCCAGTGGCAGAACTTGCAGTCAATTTGTAGTTTGCCGGCATGAACGCGATGGGAATACTCAAGGGGCTGCACAGGCGCGTAACCTTGCTCACGATCAGGCAACCGCCAATCGCTCATCCCTCCCGCCAGTGTTAGCAGGCCGAGAGCCAGGGCAATTGAAAGAACAATGGTGATGATGCGCTGTTGCATAATTTATGAAAGTCAAGAGCTAAGAGCCAATCCTATTTTTTAACACTTAATTTCGGCACCCTTACGTGCGTAGAACCACCAGTTCACTGCCAGGCAACTGGCATAGTAAACGGCAAAACCATAGAGGGCATACTCGGGGGTGCCTGCTTTGATTTGCGTGGCAAATATCTTGGGGATCAGGTAAGCACCGTAGGCAGCTATGGCGGAAGTCCAGCCCAGCACCGGCCCCGCCTGTTCTTTGGAGAAAATGATGGGAATCATCCGGAACGTCGAACCATTGCCGATGCCCGTCGTTGCAAAGAGGACGATGAACGTAATGAGGAAGGGAATAAAGTACTGCTCGGGCGTGTCACTCTTTCCTGCAAGCGAAACGAGATAGCCGGCAAAAATGGTCGCGGCAACCATAACCCAAGTATCCCATTGGGTCACACGCGCCCCGCCAAATTTATCCGCTAGCCAGCCACCTACAGGCCTAATAAGAGCCCCAACCGCCGCACCGATCCATATGTATTTGGAGGTAAGGAGGCCGTTGGTCGAGGTAACAAAAACGTCATCAATCAATTTTGGAAAAGCATTGGCATAACCAATAAAGGAACCGAACGTCATCACGTAGAGCCACGTCATCACCCAGTTATGCTTGTTCTTAAAAATGGCGAATTGCTTGTTAAGCGGTTCTTGAATCGTCTTGGGTGTTAAGAACTTCATTCCCAAGAGGGTTGTTAGGACAGCGGCGATAAGGACGACAAAGATTCGCAACAACTCCGGTATTGGCATCGGCACGAGTACCAGCAGGAGGACGCCAACCGCGGCACCGAAGAAACCAATGAATTGGAGCCATAGGTACTTGCCAATAGCGACTGGCGTAGGACCGCAATCGTGCTGAGGCAAATTATTCATAAAGAACCATGCCATGATGGCAAAGACCGACATAACGGGAACCCAGACCAGGGCTGCATTCTGTATCCAAAGTTGATGGGGCTCGCCATCTTTCAAAAACTCTTGAGGATCACCGCCAATCGAACCAAACATGCCAAAGGTGATCACCCAAGGGATAAGGAACTGCATGACGCTTACGCCTGCGTTGCCGAGCCCCGCGTTGAGCCCCAATGAAAGCCCTTGCATTCGCTTAGGAAAGAAGAACGAGATATTCGACAGGCTCGAAGCAAACGCTCCGCCACCCACTCCCGACCACGCGGCCAGGATAATGAATACGTAAAAAGGAGTCTCAGGATTCTGGAGCGCGAAGCCCGCTAATAAAGCAGGGAAAATCAATAAGACGGTTGTCATGAACTTAACGTTCCGACCACCGCAAATTGCGATCATAAACGAGTTGGGAATCCGTAGTGTTGCCCCCGCCAAACCGGCAACCGCTGGCAATGTAAACAACAGTGCTCGATAGCCTTTTTCTTCATACGACTCGCCACCATTGTTGAAGGTGAAATCGAACAAGTCGGGGTTCGCAAAATGCAATCGTTGCATCGTCTTGGCGATCATGCCCCAGTACAACCAAACAGAAAATCCGCACAGCAGGTTGGGGATAGAAACCCACAAGTTCCGATAGGCGATCGACTTGCCGGTCGAATCCCAAAAGGCTTGGTCTTCAACATCCCAGTGTTTCGGCGTTCTAGCCATGATGCTTCCCCGTACTTCTTTCTGTCAGAGTTTTAACTGTTTCCGACTCGCTATCGAGACGGAGGAGGTGATCGACGGACAGCGGCCCCGAGCCACGCCATACGAAGAGGACCAGTGTGAAGAAAACAAACGTCGCGAATTGGAAATCGATATTGGCTCCGATCAGGCTTCCCCAAGCGGCGGATCCTGTTACGGCAACGACTACTGCGCCGAGCAGGACCACAGCATTCACCGCAGCCGAAAGGCGAGTTGCAAACCCCAGCATCAGGGTCGCACCCCCCACGATATGAGCGAACACAACGGCCCAAGAAATTAGCGTTTGGCCTTGGCCCAAGCCATCGCCTAGCTGGCTTTCCAGCTCAGCCATGTTCGTAATAAAATAAATGCCTTTGATGAAGAGGGCACCACCTAGATAAATCCGCAGGGCATCCATCGGTCGTAAGCTACTAAGGCCCGGGATGCGATCGACGAGAGGCACATGGTGCTTGGTTTCTTCTCGGCGGCGCGCCACCGCAGCGTTAAACTCTTCGGCTGCCGCCTTCTCATCCGCGGCACTGAACCTCACCAGCAAAGCGAAAAGCGAAAAAACCATTACAAGGATGCCGAATACGAAAAGGGCTTGCTGGTAGGAGACATTCTCCGCCCGCACAAGAAATCCCGCAGCAACGGCCCCCATGTTTCCACCAGCGCCAACAATACCCGAAACAGACCCCAGGGCCTTTTTGTTAATGAAAGGGACGATTGAGTAGGTGGCTCCTTCTGACATTTGGGTAAAAAGACTGAAGACAATCATCACGGGAATAGCAAAAGCCAGGACCGTCATCTGCGAGAAGAAGATTAGCGCTATTCCTTCAAGCAAGAGCGCGATAAAAAGCCAGCGTACCCGCCCTTTCAGGCCACCTTTACGAACAAAACGGTCGCTAATATAGCCGCCTAGAGAACGGGCAAATATGTTCATCAGACCGAACAAACCTGCCACAAGACCAGCGGTCGTAAGATGCAATCCAAAATGATCCATATAATATATGGCAGCGATGTTGTTGATCGTTAATTCGATTCCAAAACAGGCGGCGTAGACGAAAAACAAGGCCCAGACTCGGTAATCCTTAACGGCTGCTCCAAATGATCCTTTGCCCGTTTCGTTTTTCGTTAACTCGCCCGAGGCACGAAGCTCTTTGAAGTTGCCGTTCGGCAAGTCGGTTGTGACAAAAAAGTAGGCAATACCGGTCACAAAACAAACCGCACCAGCGGCGACCATCGACAATCGCCAAGCAGCCGGTTCCAGGTAACCCAGGCCAAGAAAACCTGCAAAGACCAGCGGCATGATCATTTGGGTAACACCGCCGCCCAAATTGCCCCAACCAGCACTAGTCGCATTGGCCGTGCCGACCACATTCGGAGCAAACATCACCGAGGTATGATATTGAGTAATAACGAACGAGGCACCAATGACGCCAATGCCAAGTCGGAACATAAGAAACGATTCGTACCCCGTCGAAAGGCCAATGGCCATCACGGGGATTGACCCCACCATCAGCAGGATCGTGTAGCTGATTCGCGGTCCAACGCGGTCACAAAGCCATCCAATAAACAACCGGGCGACGATCGTAATCGCAACGGAGGAGATAATCGTGTTGCCGATTTGCTGCTTCGTTAGCCCAAACTCTTCACGCACCACCGCCATGAGGGGGGCGATACCAAACCACGCGAAAAAGCACAGGAAGAAGGAGAACCACGACATGTGGAACGCCCGCATTTGCGGTGTTCTCAACGAGAACAGATCGATACTGGTGGCTTTGTTACGTACTTCCATGGGGATTACCGGGTCTTACTTCCGTCCGTACCAACGTACGATTTGCGGCTTGCGCCATAGGTAATGATTGGGAACCACAAGGACGTGGACCAAGCGTGTGAAGGGAAAGAAACCGACGAGAAGAAACGCCGACACCATGTGTAGCTTGACTAACCAAGGCATGCCGGAAACGAACGTGATATCAGGAGCAAACTGCACGACGGACCAAAGATAGGGGGCCAAGCTCGTTGCGAACCAAGACGAACCCCAAGGGTGGAACAAGGCGATGCTCACTCCACTGACGATTTGTACCGCTAAAATCGCAAACAAAATCCAGTCGGTTGCTGTCGTGACCCTTCGTATTTTACTGTTGCTAAATCGTCGAACAATCACGGCAATCAACCCGATTAACGTTAGCAAACCAAAGGCAAGTGCTGAAACTTCCAGCACGTACAATCGCAACGGAACACTATTCCAGGCGAGCAAACTCCGCGGAATAAGAAACGCCAGGAGGTGGCCCACCAGCACGACCAAAATGCCGTAATGAAAGGGCACAACAGCCCAAAAATGATGCTTGTTTTCAAGGAACTGGCTCGACAAGCTGGAGTAGGTGAAGGGCCTCGACCGGTAACGATAAATCGTCATCAGAAAAAAGGTAAACAGGCACACGTAAGGGAGTGCCACAAACAAAAATTGGTCAAGCATGAGTTGGCTCATTACAATCTTCTCTCAGGGAGCACCTGAAGTTGGGGGGCTAGCCCCTTTCTGGTGGTTGGTACTTCATCTGTAGGGTGACTAACTGGGGGCCTCTGTCGCAGGATCCGTTTCCGGGAAATTGAGTCGGCATGGGGTAGGACTGCAACGGATCCCCTTTGCCTGGTGGCCTCGGACCGTTCTGACCGGGAAAATTAACCGAATTGGCCAGCATCTTCTCTTCGTTCTCTCCCCAGGGCTCGCTTACCCCGTAATCGTGTTCGAGCACAAGCAACAGGCAGCGAAGGAGATGACGATAAGGGGATTGCGTCTTATCGAGTGATCCCAGCATCTTATGAAGTGCGGGAAACAGACACGCATGGGAGAACAGCCGAGCCTCTTCCTCTGGCATGGCTGCAATCACATAGAGGGCATGCGTCATGTGGTCGGGCAGTTCGACGGTTTCAGGGATTTTATGTTTTGCCAGTTCCCCCCGCATCCGCACCAAGAATTGGCCTCTTGTGTAATCTTCACCGAACAAGTGCCAACCAATCTCCAGAGCACAGGAAGGATTCACGTCGAAAGTACGGGTGTACCCTTCTTCAAGCTCGTATCCACTGCACTGCTCAACGTACTTACCGAACTTTGAGACCTCCTTAGCCGCTGGGGGCAATTCTCCCTGGACGATGAGATAGAGCAATTCCACAAGCTGGACGTAATGGTCGTCGGGATAGGCCAACAAACGACTGATGGTTCCTAAGCAGCGAGCCTGCTCCGAGACGGGCTCTTCGGATTCCATCGTCTGGAGAATCGGCAAGTCGGTAATCGGTAAAGGGTCCATTATTCTCCCCTCGCTGGGGCACCCACAAAGCCAAAGCCGGTTTCAGCTTTGTGCTCGCCGGGCTCTTTGATCATTTCAATCGCCTGTTCGCGATACATCGGAGGGATGACAAACCGATCCTCGAAGGTGCAAAGCGCGGTCAATTTGTAAATTTCCTCCGCTTCTTCAAACGTCAGTCCTGCCTCTTGAAGAAACTGGTCTGCTGTGGCTCGACTCACATCGCCCACGGTCTCAGCACGACGATGCCAACGGACGGCGAGTTGCTTGCCCATGGCGTGACGCACTACACCTTCATGGCCCGCCCCCAACAGATTGGCAAAATACTTCATCGGGACTCGTGAATTATCGATGCCATGGAACAGGCTTTCCATTTTGTGGCTCGCTAATCCCTCCTCGAAATCAGCAATCACTGGCGACATGGGCGGTACGTAAAAGAGCATTGGCAACGTACGGTATTCAATGTGCGGAGGAAGGGCGATCTTCCATTCTTTCACGAACTTGTAGACAGGAGAATCTTGGGCCGATTCGATCACCCCATCCGGGATACCCGCCGACTGAGCCTGGCGGATTACTTCCGGATCATGGGGGTCGAGAATCATGGACCGATGGCCTTCGACCAACTCATCGTCTGGCAAATTGGCAACCTCTTCCAACCTATCGGCGTCGTAGAGAAGAACCCCTAGATAGCGAATCCGCCCCACACAGGAGTGGAAGCAAGCGGGCGCTTGTCCCGTCTCAAGCCGTGGAAAACAGAGGATGCACTTCTCACTCTTGCCAGTGAACCAGTTGAAGTACGTTTTTTTATAGGGACAAGCGGCGACACAACTGCGCCACGCTCGGCATTTCTTTTGATCGATCAGCACGATGCCATCTTCGCCCCGCTTGTACAGCGCTCCCGACGGACATGAGGCGACACAGCAAGGATTCAAGCAATGGTTACAGATACGTGGCAAGTAGAAAAACACGAGCCGTTCGACTGAACTAAGTTGCAGCTTTTGTTGTTCGGTCAAACCTTCTAGGTTGGGGTCGTTGGCCGCATAGATTTCTGAGCCTCCCAGGTCATCATCCCAGTTGGGGCCCGCTACGATATCAATATCCTCTCCCGTTATCATCGAGATTGGCTTGGCGATAGGTTGATCGGAGCCCTCAGGGGCGTTGAATAAGTTCTGATAATCGTAAGTCCACGGCTCATAATAATCGTCCATGCTGGGCATGTGCGGATTATGGAAAATGTTGGGAACGATGCGCGACTTGCTCGTCGATTTGATGTTGATCGGCTGGCCGTTTTTTTTCTCCCAACCACCTTGGTACTTGTCTTGATCTTCCCACTTGGTGGGGTACCCGGTCCCCGGCTTGGTTTCAACGTTGTTCCACCACATGTAGTCCGCCCCTTTGCGGTCGGTCCACACGTTCTTGCAGGCAATACTACACGTATGACACCCGATACATTTATCGAGGTGAAACACCATAGAAACTTGAGAGCGGATGTTCATAGGTTTTTATTTCCTTCAATCCCGGTGCAGCCAGATTCCCTGGTAGGCCCCGTTTTCGTAGTAAGTCGAGGGACCAATTTTAGAACTTAACAGTGAGGCACTTGCGGATGATAATGTGCGTATCGCGGTTGCATCCGATGGGCCCCCAGTAGTTGAAGTGGAACGTGAACTGTCCGTAGCCGCCGATCATAAAGTTCGGTTTCAGGCGAGTTCTCGTTAGACTGTTATGGCCACCGGCACGGCGGCTTTTCCGTAAGGGTGACTTCGGCACACTGTAAGTCCGTTCGGGCGAGTGGTATTGAATACTGATTCCGGGCGGAATTCGGGCGCTCACCGCGGCACGTGTCACCACGACACCGTTGTCGTTGTAAACCTCAACCCAGTCGTTATCGACGACTTCCAGTTGCTCAGCGTCTTGAACGCTAATCCAAATCGGATCGACACCACGAGACAAAGTCGTCATTCGTTGGTTGTCGCCATAGGTCGAGTGGATGTGCCACTTGCCGTGCGGCGTGAGGTAGTTGAGCGTCAAGACTTTCGAGTCGCTCGGTGCTTCGTTTTCACTAAACGTCAAGTCAGCGTACTGCGTCGGAAGGGGCTTCGGTTTGTAAGTCGGAACGTGTTCGCCGAATTGAATGTAGATCGGATGGTCCAGATAAAAATGCTGCCGTCCCGTGAGCGTCCGCCAGGGGACATCCGCATCGACGTTGTAGGTAAACGCCGAATAGGTCCGGCCATTTTCAATCAACCCTGACCACATGGGGCTGTTGATGAATCGCTGAGGTTGGCTCTGAAGGTCTTTGTAGGTAGCCCTTACGCCGCGATTCTTCTCGGCCAGATGGACGAGAGGAACTCCCGTCTTTTTCTCCATATTCTCATACGATCGGTAGGCCAACTCGCCGTTGGTCACGCTGGCGAAATGGAGAATCGTATCGCACACTTCCGTATCGCGCCGGAGCGACGGATAAGTCTTGCCACCCCAAGTGACGGTGGGATGCGTTTTGAGGTATTCATCGTACTCGTCCTTGATGGCGTAGCTCGTCCCGTGCGCACTGAGCCCGTTTTCACGTACACCAGGTCCATAGGAGATGAACTTGTTGTAGAGATTCTTGTAATCTCGTTCGACGACCTTTAGTGCCGGCATCGTTTTGCCAGGGATCGCTTCCACTCCACCATCGATCCATTGCTTCATGTTCGGCTGAGCAATTTCAGCCGGCGAGTCATGAGCCAAGGGAGCTGCAACCAAGTCCTCAACCGGCTCAGGGAAGTGCTTCTCCGATAGTTCCGAGAATCGCTTGGCGATCAATTGGAAAATTTGCCAATCGCTCTTCGACTCCCAACAGGGAGGAACCGCTTTGGAGAGCGGATGGATGAAGCTGTGCATATCGGTCGAGTTAAGGTCCGCCTTCTCGTACCAAGTGGCTGCGGGGAGCACGATATCGGAGTACAAGGCGGACGTATCCATCCGGAAGTTGAGATCGACTACAAGGTCCATTTTTCCTTGCGGAGCCTCCTTGTGCCATTCGATCTCCTTCACGGAATTCTCGGCCATATCCTCGTTCACGCAGTTATCGTGCGTGCCGAGATAGTGCCGTAGGAAGTATTCGTGTCCCTTGGCGCTCGACATCAGGGCATTGCCTCGCCAAATGAACCAGACACGAGGCCAGTTGGCTTCGGCATCAGGGTCCTCTACCGAGAACTTCATGTCACGGTTTTTAAGCCGCTCGGCCACCCACTTAGCAACCTCCTCGGGAGCCTTGGCTCCCTCTTTGCGCGCGTTGGCAACCACTTCGATCGGATTCTCAGGGAACTGCGGGTAGAACGGAAGCCAACCATTGCGCACCGCACGGACTTGCATGTCCATCGTATGGCCTACGGTCGAATCCACGTCGTCACCTGTCGCTCCACACGGGTTTTTAGGCACCGTGTGGTAATCGGTGAACTCTTTTTCGTAACGCCATTGGTCCGAGTGGACATAGTGCCAACTCGGTGCGTTTTGCAAACGAGGGGTCGATTGCCAATCCTTGGCCGACATGATCGAAGCCCACGACTCGGCAGGCGCCAGTTTTTCTTGACCAACGTAATGGGCAAGCCCGCCACCATTCCGGCCAACACAACCGCAAAGCATGAGGGCGTGGATGCCCGAGCGGTACATCAAATTACCGTGGTACCAGTGGTTGATGCCGGCACCGATAATGATCGTGCAGCGTCCTTCGGTAAGCTCTGCCGTATTGCCCCACTCACGAGCAAAACGAATCACATCTTCGCGGCCACGACCGGTGTATTTCTCTGACCAAGCGGGCGTGAAGGGCGCGCTCTCGTCGTTGTAGTCGGCCGGATAATCGCCGGCCAAACCACGATTCACGCCGTACTGGGCCATCATGATGTCGTAGACGGTGGTGACTTGTACCTTCTCACCTGCGGCGGTCGTAATCGTGCGTGTTGGCACGCCCCGATGGTAGACCGTGCCCATACCAAAGTCATCCAGCTCAACCTGCACTTCGCCTTCGCTCTCCGGCAAGAGCGTAAGGGCCGGATGGATTTCGCTACCATCTTTGCCATCCTTGAGCAGCAAGTTCCACTTCCCTTGAGTCTCTGCCCAACGGTGTCCCGAACTGCCCATTGGCATCTTCGGAGCCTTCGTCTTCTCATCCCACATGAGGAACTTCCACTCTCCATTCTCCTCACTGGCATACTGTTTGAGCCGACCCGCCCGAAGCAACTGGCCAGGACGCAGGACACCATCTTCGCCCTTGACCAGCTCCACCAGATAGGGCGAATCGGTGTATTTCTTTGTGTACTGGTCGAAGTAGGGGACTTGCCGTTCGTGATGGAACTCGGTCAAGAGCACGTGGTTCACTGCCATCCACCATGCACCGTCTTGCCCAGCGTTGATGTCGATCCATTCGTCGGCGTACTTGGCAACTTGATTGAAGTCGGGCGCAAAGACCCACATCTTCGAGCCATTGTGCCTTGCTTCAGCAGCAAAGTGGCAGTCCGGCGTACGGGTCATGTTGAGGTTCGATCCCATCACCGCCAACAATTTCGCATGGTACCAGTCGGCACTCTCCTGAACGTCCGTTTGTTCGCCCCACGTCTCTGGCGAAGCGGTCGGCAAGTCGCAGTACCAATCGTAGAACGACAACGAAACACCGCCCAACAGTTGCAGCAAACGCGAACCCGAGGCGTAGCTAATCATCGACATTGCGGGGATCGGAGAGAAACCGGCAATGCGATCAGGGCCATGCGACTTGATCGTGTGGACCAGCGAAGCGGAGATGATCTCCATCGCAGTGCCCCAATCAGAACGTCGTAGCCCCCCCTTACCACGAGCTTTTTGCCATCGCTTGCGAGATTCTGGATTCTCGACAAGGCTTTTCCATGCGGCCGCCGGGTCACTATGTTTTGCCTTCGCTTTCCGCCACAGGTCGAGCAGGGCCCCACGGATGTACGGGTACTTCACTCGGAGCGGGCTGTAGAGATACCAACTGTAGGAGATGCCTCGTTGGCAGCCGCGCGGCTCGTAGGGAGGGATGCCCGCCTCAAGCAACGGGTAATCCAGCCCCTGCATTTCCCAAGTAACGATGCCATCTTTGACATAAATCTGCCAAGTACAGCCGCCCGTACAGTTCACACCATGCGTGCTGCGGACGATTTTGTCGTGCTGCCAACGGTTGCGATAAAACTCTTCCCAACTCCGGCTCTCAGGATTGAGTTCATCGCGAATCCAGGAAATAGCGTCTTTAATGCTCATCAGTATCTCGAAGGATCAGTCTTATTGTGCATGTCCCAAAACCGTCAGCTTTTCGGTCTTTCTTGACCACCGAAGGCTTCCAAACGGGCTTGGGGATAGGCTCTTAGCAAAGTTGGTTAACAAGTTTTAGAATCTGTTGCGGCTACACGCCTCTTTCCTAGGTCTTTCCTGACTTCCCTAAGGTTTTTGCATTCGCCTCATCCACCAGAGTGCGTCGCACGCTGCCGAAGCGATCTTTCCAAAGGGAGTCGAGTGCCAGAACGATGGCACTCGAAAGCACCAAGCTCAACATCAGCAACGTGACCCGACTCACCGCCGCCGTAGCCGGTTGTTTAGCCGCAAGCTCTTCGAAGTAGGCAACCAAGGAGTGAATCTCTTCGGATTGAAGAGGGTGGCTCTTGAAAATTGGGGCCATCGTTTGTGTTCCGGGCGCCGATAACCAAGCGCTAAGCGACCTACGCCCCTTGAGCCGCTCATAGACTTTCGTCAAATCGGGTCCCAACTGTCCGCCCCCCAGGCCGGGAAGACCATTCACGCTGTGGCAAGAAATGCAGGAGGTGCCACCTTTTGTCAGGCGATGGGTCCCAAGAAAAATAGCGCGACCCTGCGAACGGTCTTCGTCCGTAAAGGGTTCATTGGAAACTTGAATTCCTTTGAACTGCGATTCTTCAAGCTTCGACTCGGCTTCGATAAGATCAAGCAGATTTTCACACCGCTGACGGGTCATGCCGGGAAGATTGGGCATGGGAACTTTGCGAGCTTCCTCAAAAAGCTTCTGTGCGTAAGGGTCGCCGCTGGCGAGCGTTCCGCGTGGGTCCATCATGAACCCGATCAGCCACTCACGTTCTTGCCGATCGGCCAGATTCTTTAGATCGGGCCCCGTCAGACGGCCTCCACCAATCGTGTGGCAACTAAGGCAATTCTGGCGGAAAAAGTCCGGCGTATCCTGACCAAAAGTCAATCCCGCCAAGGAAAGGATCGCGGCCACGATTCCCAAATGCAAAGTCTGGAAGTGCAAAGCACGTAAGCGGCTGTTGTAAAGAAGATCGCTGCACTTCCCAAAACGATTGGGCTCTCCACTTTTCCCTAACTGCCGAAGACTTTCAAGCAAGTTGAGGCATCGGCTCTTAGAGCACCGTCGATTGCTATCAGACATGAATTCTGCCGGTTGGATTGGTCTTGGTTCCCACGCTCTTTCCTCTCTGTCTTTTCTCCCACAGTGGGTCAACGCCGGTCGTGACAAAGTTAGAAAAAACAGGTCGCCGCTTGGGGGCTGCTAGTAGCACCAATCGGCATGGCAACAATCTAAATTGCATTAAACACGATAACAAGACCGTATTATCATGTTTTAGGCAAAAACCAGAGGAATGGTGAACTCAAATAGAGCCCAGAAAGCACAAATAACACTTGATACAAGAGGTATTCTTAGAAATCCCCTTCCATCCACTGCGACAATAAGCCGCGTTTGCTATGCAGCCATTCGATAGCGCGAGGCCGACTGCTTCACCACCCCGGCGAATGCCGCACCCATGGACGTTCCGTTCAAGAAATGCAAGGCAAAGAGGCCTCCGTTGCGGCTTAATTTCTACTTAGCGCCGCCGCGAGGGATCGCTGTGAAACGGCGACGTCACTGTAAGTGCAAAGACGCGCAGCGGCTTCGGGGTAATCGTCCAGAGCGCTCTCGACGCCCAGACAGGCCAGCACAACAGGACGTTCGGCAAGTAATTGACGGATGAGTTTTTCCTGCGATTCGACCAAGCCAAAGGCGTGCCATGCGGCCGGTTTGACAATCATGGCGATCACGATCGGTGCGTCTTTGGGCAAACCGGCCAACAAGTCATCGGCGAACGATTCGGCAATTTCGGGGCCTGTCTCAAAATAGCGGACCGCAGCAAAGCGTTCGCGCAGTGCGGCAGCGAGTGGCTGTTCCACCGGATCGGTTGGGCGATGGTGGGGTTTTAAGACCAGAGCGGTAATGGATTCACTCACCGAGAGAGGCAGTAAAGAATCTTTGTCTTCAATGACACGCGTCGCGGCCGTTGCGATCCTCAGAGACACGGCGTCGGTTTGAGCGAGTTCCTCTTCCGTAGGCGGGGCAAGAGAGGGCTGAGTGGTTGAGAAGGGAGCAAACGCTTGTTCCTTCAGGTGCCAAACGCGATGGAGTGCTTCATCGATCCGTTTTTCGGTGAGGCGTCCCTCTCCGGAAGCTCGCATCAAAGTCGCCACCACTTCGATCGGATCGGCCACGTCGAGCAAGAGATCCACACCGGCGTTGAGTGCGGCCAGGGCGACTTCGCCTTCGCTATCGAAACGATCGCGAATCCCTGCCATCAAGAGGCTATCGCTGCAAACGACACCCTCAAAACCAAGCTCCCCACGCAAGAGATCGACCAAGATAGGATGCGACAAGGTTGCCGGTAAGCCGGACGGATCGAGCGCCGGGTACGCAACGTGGGCGGTCATGAGCAGTGACACACCCGCGTCAATCGCCGCACGAAACGGGGCCAACTCGCGTGTTCTAAGCTCATCAGCAGACAAATTGACCGAGGGTGAAGTCTCGTGCGAATCCTGGTGCGTATCCCCGTGCCCAGGGAAATGCTTGGCAGTGGTGAGCAACCCAGCACCTTCTGCGGCACGAACGTAAGCAGCCACCAGTTCGCTTGCCCTCTGTGGGGCATCGCCGAAGGCGCGCGTCGCGATAATCGGGTTACGCGGGTCAGTGTTCACGTCGGCAACAGGGCCGAACGTGATATGAATCCCCGCGGCAAGCGCTTCGCGCGCCGTGATTTCGCAGAACTCGGTGATAGCTTCTTCGGCATCTGGCAAATCAACAAACGCCCGTTGATGCGGAAAGAGCGTGAGCCCCGCCACCTGTTGGCCGACCCCTCGTTCGATATCCGACGCCACCAACAG
>JAJRUA010000339.1 GCA_024278035.1 Planctomycetota bacterium
ACGAACGCTCAAAGCGCTCTCGGGCGACACCCCACCGGCGATCGTGGTGAGTTGCATTCAAGCGCTGCTGCAACCGACGATGCCGCCTGAGCGAATCCTTGCCGCTACGCGGCAGTTGGCGGTGGGCGACTCGCTTGATACGGAGGAACTGGCCCATTGGCTCACGGGGCACGGCTGCCATCGGACTTCGGCGGTCGAACTGCCGGGAGAGTTTGCGGTGCGTGGCGGGATTATTGACCTGTTCGCCCCCGAAGCGGAAAAACCCGTTCGGATGGAATTGTTCGGCGACGAAATCGAGTCGCTCCGAGAGTTTGACGCCATTTCGCAGCGCAGCTTGCGAACACTTACGGGCACGTCGGTCACGATGCTTGATCCTACCGAACCGGAGCGGGCTCACTTTACGACGCACACGCCCGACGCCACTTGGTTCGCACTAGTTGAACCGGCCGATTTGCAAGAGGAGGGGCGTTTTTTTCACGAACGGGCGACCGACCCTACGTCGCTCCACAACGTAAAGACAACGCTTGCCGAGCTGTATCAGTACCCGTCGGTGACGATGGCGGGGGTACCGATCGGGTCGCTTGAAGAGACGGGGCACCTTGGCTTTGAGTCGGTCGAACGATTCAGTGGCGAGGTGCAAAAAGTGCGTGAGGAGTTGCAGGGCGTTGGCCGGGGGCAGCATACCGTGGTTGTTTGCCCGGCTGAGGCGGAGATTCGGCGGCTTACCGAACTGCTCGGCGACACGCCGATGGCCACCGAGGGGCGGCTCGAACTCCTTCGGGGCCGACTAACCAGTGGTTTCCGGTTTGTTGGCGAGAAGACAATCGTTTTGAGTGCGGCAGAGCTGTTCAATCGCCATGACATGGCCCGAGGCAAGCGGCGACAAATCGCCGGTCGGGCGATTGATTCGTTTCTCGAACTCAAGCAGGGCGACCTGGTGGTCCACCTTGCCCACGGCATTGGCCGCTATCGGGGCATGAAACTCCTGGAGAAAGAGGGCCGGGCCGAAGAGCATTTGGAAGTCGAATACGACGGAGGGACACGTATCTTTGTCCCCTGCTCAAAGATCGAGCTGGTCCAGAAATACATCGGCGGAAAGAAACTCAAGCCGCGGTTGGCAAAGATCGGTGGCAAGAGTTGGGGACGGCACAAGCAGGCGGCAGAGAAGGCGGTTACCGATCTGGCTGCCGACATGCTTGAAGTCCAAGCCCGCCGCGACGCCCAGCCCGGCATCCGCTTTCCGAACGATACCGAGTGGCAACGGGAATTCGACGAAGCGTTTCCCTACGAAGAAACAAACGACCAAGTGAAAGCAATCGCCGCGATCAAAGAGGATATGGCGACAGCGAGGCCCATGGATCGGCTCTTGTGTGGCGATGTGGGCTTCGGCAAAACGGAAGTCGCCATGCGGGCCGTGTTCAAAGCAATCGATGCCGGTTATCAAGTTGCCGTACTCGCGCCGACGACCGTGCTGGCCGTGCAGCACTTGCGTACTTTTAGTGAGCGGATGGCGGAGTTTCCCTTCGTGATTGAGGGGCTCAGCCGGTTTGTCTCCAAAGGAAAGCAAACCAAAACGCTTGCCGCGACGAAGGAGGGCAAGGTTGATGTCCTGATCGGCACGCACCGCTTGGCATCGCCTGACGTGGAGTTTGCCAATTTGGGGCTCGTTATCATTGATGAAGAACAACGGTTTGGCGTTGCGGTGAAAGAGCGGCTCAAAGCCTTGCGGTCGATGGTCGATGTCCTGACCATGACCGCCACGCCCATTCCTCGGACCTTGCACATGGCACTGCTCGGCGTGCGGAGTATCTCGAACCTTGAAACGCCGCCGGCCGATCGGCTGGCCGTGGAGACCCGGGTCACTCGATTCAACGAAGAGATGGTTCGCCATGCGCTGCTCAGGGAACTCGATCGCGAAGGGCAAGCCTACTTCGTACACAACCGGGTGCATGACATAAAAAACGTTGCTGCACGGCTTGCACAGATTGTTCCCGAAGCACGAATCGCTGTGGGGCATGGCCAAATGGCCGATGGCGAACTTGAACGTGTGATGACGGATTTTGTTCAGCACAAGTACGACATTTTGCTAGCGACCACCATCATTGAGTCGGGCCTCGACATCCCCAACGCCAACACGATGATTATCGACGATGCGGATCGGTATGGCCTTTCCGACTTGCATCAACTGCGAGGACGCGTTGGCAGAAGTGGGCGACGTTCTTACTGTTATCTGATGGTTGAGGAGGACAAGCACCTCTCGCCCGAGGCGGCAAGACGGCTACGGGCGATCGAAGAGTTCAGCCAACTTGGTGCCGGGTTTGCGATTGCCATGCGTGACCTAGAGATTCGTGGCGCTGGGGCGCTCTTAGGCACCCAACAGAGCGGCCATATAGCGACGGTCGGCTACGAAATGTACTGTTCGCTCTTGGAGAACGCGGTCCGGCAAATGCAAAGCTTGCCTCCTCGGGCGAGCGTTGATGTGAACATCGACTTGCCCTCCGAAGCGTTCCTCTGGGCGGGCTACGTGGGGCATCAACGAGACCGAATCGATCTCTACCGGCGGCTTTCTCGGGCAGCGACGGGCGAAGAGATCACCGATTTTTCGGGGGAACTGGTCGATCGATTCGGTCCGATGCCAGCCCCCGCCCAGCGGCTGATCGAATTGGCCCATCTCCGGGTGGCGGCCCATGCGTGGGGCGTACAATCCATTCGCCGTGAAGACAACTATCTCGTCTTCGGTTACACGTCGAACGAAGCGATTCGCGAATTGGTCGATCGATCGAAAGGCCAATTGCGAATCGCGGACGCCTGTGAAGCCTATTTGCCAATTCCCCCGGAAAAAGACGTGCCTGATGGGCTGCTGAATCTCGTCGAATCTCTCTTGCGGCAAGAGCGGGGTGACCAGTAGACTCCCTCGCCCTCCGAGTCTTGGCATGTGCTAGCACTCGTGCGTTCCTAGCCGCAGACGGAAGCCAGCGGCCCAACAAGTGAAAAGGGCAACCGCCGGCTTCCGCAGGCGGTTAGGGTACTTCCTGTTAATCTATCCTTTTTCGGTTATCGCTTTGTGAATCGCTTGAAGTCCCTATCCTTAGCGATCGCCCTTCTGCTCACGGCTGACAGCCTCTGTGCTGCTACCGCTGAACCATTGGCAGAGTGCGAAGTGCTGGCACGGGTCAATAGCGAAGCAATCCTTGCCTGTGAAGTTGCATGGGAAGCAGAGCTAATGCTCCAAGAGCGGCTCGCCAAACTGCCAGCCGAAGTGCGGGCCAAAGCCCCGCCGGCAGAACTGGCGAAGGCGAAGAAGCAAATCATGCGACAACTGGTGATGAGCCGCCTCGATATGGCGATCTTTTACACCGACTTCCGAAGCAGTGTCCCTCAAGCCAACCTCCCCGAAATTCATAAAAGCCTTGAAGGGGCGTTCGTGAGCCAAGAGATACCCCGTTTGAAAAAAATGCTGGGCATCGAGAAACGAGCGGATTTAGAAAAACGGCTTATTGAGCTGGGTACCTCGCTGGCCGAACGTAAAGAAGACTTCTTTCATCGGATGGTTGCACGAAGTTGGCTGACCGAAACCGTCAAATTCAACAGAGAAGTCACCCACGAGCAGATGCTGGAGTTTTACCACAAGCATCAAGCGGACTATGCTTATCCGACCAGGGCGAAATGGGAAGAATTGATGGTTCGGTTCGATAAGTATGCGTCGAAAAGCGAGGCCTACCGAAAGATCGCCCAACTAGGGAACCAAGTCCACCAAGCCGCCGCCACCCAACCCGCAAGCCAGCCTGTCTTTGCCCAAGTGGCGATGTCCCAGTCGGATGGCTACACCGCGGACCAAGGGGGCGCCCATGATTGGACCACCCAAGGTTCCTTGGCCATCGAAGCAATCGATAAGTCCATTTTTTCTTTGCCAGTTGGCAAGATGGGCCCCATCATCGAGGGCACAAAAGGATTTCACATTGTCCGCGTTCTTGAACGCCAACAGGCGGGCTACACACCGTTCAGCAAAGTCCAGAAAAAAATCTCCGCGAAAATACGCGATCAGCGATTCGATGTCGCCGTGCTAAAACGGGTCGGCGAACTCAAACGCAAGGCCTACATTTGGACCATCTACACGGGCGATGTCGATACGAGCCGGGTCGCCGTAACGCAAGAAAACACTCGGCGTTAGACGGATTTTTTCGAGCACGGGAGCACTTGCAAAGTCCTTTCCTCTCAGACTCTTAGCTCTTCGCTCACGGCTCGCTTATCGGTATCGGCATAACGCTTGCGGATGGGTGCAACGACTTCGGCGAGGAACTCATCGACTTGCTCCGGCGCACGACCGATGAGTTGCGAGGGATTGGCAATTTGGTCGAGGTCAACCGAAACAAAGGCCTTGTCGCTGCGCAGGCGATCTAACAGGTCGTTCGCGCCCCCTTCTTGTTTAACGACCGCACCGGCAGCTTGGCTGTGCTGACGAATGCGCTCGTGCAGGTCTTGCCGATCGCCGCCCGCCTTGACCGCTTCCATCAGTACGTTTTCCGTAATCATAAACGGCAGCTCTTCGCGAAGATTGCGATCGACAACCTTCGGATAAACGACCAAGCCTCGGGCGACGTTTTCATAAATCACTAGGATCGCATCGATTCCCAAAAACGATTGGGGCAACGAGAGACGGCGGTTGGCCGAGTCGTCGAGCGTTCGTTCCATCCACTGCGTGGCGTGGGTTGTCGCACCGTTTTGGGCAAGGCTCATCACAAAACGCGCGAGGCCCCCGATTCGCTCCGAACGCATCGGGTTCCGCTTGTAAGGCATCGCGGACGAGCCGATTTGACTCTTCTCGAACGGCTCTTCCAGCTCCTTGCGTTGAGCTAAGAGCCGAAGGTCGGTCGTCGCCTTGTGAGCACTGGCGGCAATGCCGGAGAGACAGTCAAGCACCTGGGCATCGACTTTACGAGGGTAAGTCTGGCCCGTAACGGCGTAAGAAGCGTCGAAGCCCATTTTTTGGGTCACGAGCTGTTCGAGTTGGCGAACCTTAGCGTGATCCCCCTCGAACAATTCGACAAAGCTCGCCTGTGTGCCGGTCGTCCCTTTCGCGCTCCGGGCCCGAAGCGTGGCAAGGCGGTGTTCGACTTCCACTAAAT
>JAJRUA010000340.1 GCA_024278035.1 Planctomycetota bacterium
CCTCCCCTCAACTGCCTCCCTCAACTGCCCTCCCTCAACTGTAATTCCCCATGCCTCTGGCGACGCTTGACCAACTTTCGATCGGCTTTCGAGGGCCTCTTTTGCTGGATGAGGTCGATTGTGTGATCGAGCCGGGGCAACGCATTGGATTGCTGGGACGCAATGGGGCGGGCAAATCAACGCTCATGCGGATTCTTGCCGGCGAACAAGCGCCCGACTCGGGGCGTTGTGTGCTGGTACCAGGTGCTCGGGTCGAACGGCTCGTACAAGAAGTCCCCGATGATTTATCCGGGACCGTAGCCGAGCTGCTTAGCGCCGGTTGGCACCCTTCCAGCGGTGACCACGAAGCCTATCACGAAGAAGGCCACGTCGATTGGCGCCTCACGCGTGACTTGGAAACCCTGCTGGAGCAAATGCAACTCGATGGCGAAGCCGAGGTGGCAAGCCTCTCGGCAGGGCTCAAGCGCCGGGTCCTGCTGGGCCGGTCTGTGATGGGCAATCCTGATTTGCTGCTGCTTGACGAACCGACCAACCACCTTGATCTTGCCGCGATCGAGTGGCTCGAAAAATTTCTTGTCCGCTGGCCGAAAACTTTGCTCTTCGTGACCCACGACCGTGAGTTCCTTCGCCGCGTTGCGACGCGGATTCTTGAAATCGACCGAGGCAGGCTCTTCGACTGGTCATGCGACTACGATGCGTTCCTGGAACGAAAGGAACAGGCGCTCGCTGCCGAAGAAAAGCAGAACGCCCTGTTTGACAAACGACTGGCCGAGGAAGAACGCTGGATTCGACAAGGGATCAAGGCGCGGCGCACTCGTAACGAAGGCCGAGTGCGAGCGCTCAAGAAAATGCGATCCGAACGTTCCGATCGTCGCGAAGGGGAAGGGACCGCCAATCTCCAAATTCAAGAAGCCGACCGAAGCGGGCAGCTCGTTGCCCGTGCAAAAGAGGTCACTTTCTCTTACGGCGGGGAAAACATTTTTACGGGCCTCACCACGACCGTGATGCGTGGCGACAAGATCGGCATCATCGGCCCGAACGGTGCTGGCAAGACGACGCTGCTGCGAGTCCTACTGGGCGAATTGCCGCCTACGACGGGCGAAGTTCGGCTAGGAACCAACCTAAGGATCGCCTACTTCGACCAACTCCGTGGCCAACTTGACGACCAAGCCACGGCGGAGGAGGTGGTTGCCGATGGCTATGACACGGTCGAGATCGGAGGCCAATCGCGGCACATTTTGGGTTACCTGCGTGACTTCCTCTTCGCCCCCGACAGGGCACGAACGCCCATCCAATTCCTATCAGGCGGCGAGCGCAACCGGCTGCTCTTGGCCAAGCTGTTTGCCAAGCCAGCGAATGTGATTGTGCTCGACGAACCGACGAACGACCTTGACAGTGAAACACTCGAAATGCTCGAAGAACGATTGATCGAGTATCAAGGGACGCTGTTGGTAGTGAGCCATGACCGGGCGTTTCTCAATAATGTGGTGACCAGCACAATCGTCTTTGAGCAGGGAGGGGTCAAAGAGTACGTCGGTGGCTACGACGACTACGTCCGACAGCGTGATGCTTCGCTTGCCCGACCACAGGCCACTTCACCATCCCCTCAGAAAGCGGGCTCTTCCTCGCCTATCCCACCAGAAAAAACGACGGCCCCTTCCCCCCAACGGAAACTCACTTACAAAGAACAGCAAGAGCTCAAGTCGCTACCGAAGACGATCGAGAAACTCGAAATTCTCCTTAGCGATTTACACACCCAAATGGCCGACCCCGCTTTCTATCAGCGCCAGCCCGATGAAATCGCCTCGATCCAGAAGGATGCCAATGAATCGCAGAAGGATCTCGACGCGACGTTCAAACGCTGGGAAGAACTAGAAGCATAGACGGATCGAACGAATCGGAAGACTGCTAAACCACGCTTTCTAGCGAGTTGCTGACCGCATCAACTTCAACCACCCCGATCCTGATGATCCTTAAAAACCCAGTGATCTTGTCCCGCTTTTCTACCTTTATCTGAATCGTTCAGAACAAATGACCGACCCGATTGAAATGCTTCCTACTGAAGGGCCCGTGGTCGCGACGGTACGTCCGCCCGGATCGAAGAGCCTGACGAATCGGGCGCTCGTTTGTGCTGCACTGGCGGAGGGTGTTTCTACGTTGACCGGCGCGCTCGTTTCGGACGACACACGAGTGATGATCGAGGGGCTCAAGAGGCTTGGGGTGGATATTATCGTGTCGGACGAAGGCCGAACGCTTCAAGTCACAGGTGGTGGCGGAGGGCTTCCTTCGCTTGAAGCGGACCTCTTTATTGGCAACAGTGGCACGACGGTTCGATTTCTGACAGCCGTGGCAACGCTTGGGCATGGAGCTTTTCGGCTGGATGGTGTGCCGCGGATGCGTGAACGGCCCCTGGGAGATTTAGTACGAGCACTCAACGCGCTGGGGGCCAATGTCTGTTGCGAATCGCCCGGAGATTGTCCGCCCGTGACGATCCACGCGAATGGCTTGCCGGGAGGAGCTGCTTCCGTCCGAGGGGACATTTCAAGCCAATTCCTCAGTGCTCTGTTGATGGCCGCTCCATGTGCTGCGGAGCCGGTTGAACTGACGATTGATGGCGTGCTGGTGAGCCAGCCCTACGTGCGGATGACGCTAAGCGTGATGCGGGCGTTTGGTGTTGAGGTTTTGGCCCCCGAGGATATTTCTTGTTTTCAGGTTCCTTCGGCCGGTTGTTACAAGCCGTGCGACTACGCGATTGAGCCCGACGCCTCAGCGGCCAGCTATTTCTGGGCTGCTGCGGCGATTACGAGAGGACGCGTCACGGTCGAAGGCCTTTCTCAAGATGCCCTGCAAGGAGACGTCGCTTTCGTAAAATGCCTGGAAGCCATGGGTTGCCAAGTGGAACAGGGTGATCAGAGCATCACGGTCGAAGGACCGCCGAAAGGAACGCCCCTGCGTGGCGCAACGCTCGACATGAACGCCATTAGCGACACGGTACAAACGCTTGCCGCTGTTGCACTCTTTGCTGAGGGAACAACGGAGGTGACAGGCGTCGCCCACAACCGTCACAAAGAGACCGACCGCATTGGCGACCTTGCCACCGAACTACGCCGCTTGGGAGCCACGGTAGAAGAGCTAGAAGATGGCCTGCGGATCACTCCGGGGCCGATCACGCCGTGCGTCGTCGAAACCTACGACGACCACCGCATGGCGATGAGCTTGGCACTGGTTGGATTGCGGGTGCCGGGAATCCAGATCGCCAACCCTGGCTGCACGGCTAAGACCTACCCGAATTATTTTGCCGATCTCGCCGCCCTACTAGGCCGCCAAAACCGTTCACAGCTCCCAACAAAAAGAAACC
>JAJRUA010000341.1 GCA_024278035.1 Planctomycetota bacterium
CCCACCGCCCCAACTGCTGGTGGTAGAACCGATTCCGGTTGAGCTGTAGCCCGGTCCCTGGGTCGATTCTTCTGCCCGTGAAGAGAAGCTCGTTGGCAATAGCACTGCTTTGTACCGTTTTCTTGGAGAAATCGGCATTGAGATAAGTTGGTTCCCTTACGCCGATCTCGACAATCGGCATTGTTTGCATCATGGCTTACTCTAGGGTAGCGCCCGCTTGTTGCAAGGCCTCCAAAAGTTGTTCCTGCGAGATTAGGTCACGAAGCAGGATCGGATCGTTCGGCTTGCCGGCAAGGTAAATCGCTAGGAGCGGGATGCTACGGCTGCCAAGGGCTTCGATCGCTTGTTTGATGTCGTTGTCGCGGTTGGTCCAGTCGGCAAGGAGCGGGATGATACCGTTCGATTCGACCACGGCTTTTACTTTGTCGGTGTTGATTGCCCGTTTGAGGTTGAGTTTGCAAGTGAGGCACCAATCGGCCGTGAAATCGACGAGCACCGGCTTGCCCGATTGTTGTGCGACGGTGAGAGCAGCGGAGGAGTAAGGTTGCCAAGGAAGCTCCTTATCGCTCGGCGTGACCATCGCAAAGGCGAGCCAGCCGACCAGTGCCGCCGTGCTACAACCACCCAGCCATGCCACCTTGAGCGCTCCATTACCCACCGTAAGCGGTGTTCGGCCAATCCACCAACAGGCAAATCCGACAGCCACCAGCAGCGTTAACACGGGCAAATAGCTTTCCTTCGCCAAGGTTGAAATCAGATAGACAACGGTCCCCATCAAGACAAACCCCATGAGTTGCTTGAAAGTCTCCATCCACGCACCAGGTTTTGGCAACCAGCGAATCAGGCCCGGAAAGAGGCCGATCAGCAGGTAGGGCGATGCCATGCCGAGGCCGACAAAAAGAAAGATCAAGAACGTGACCAGGGGCGATTGGGCGAGTGTGTAGGCAAACACGGGCCCGAGAAACGGCCCGCTACACGGTGTTGCCAAGATGGTTGTAAAAACGCCTTTGAAGAAGGCTCCGCCCGGGCCTTCCTTCGCTTGCAAGTCATTTGCCTTGCCCGCGCCCGCAAAGCCAGGAATCGGTATCTCCCAAACACCAAGAAAACTGAGCGACATGGCGAACACGAGCACAACCATGCTGATCTTGAACCAACCGAGCGTGTAGAGTTCGCCCCAGCCGTAGCTTTCGTTTGCCAGCCCAAGCTGTGCCAGCGATGCCAAGCCGGCTAGCAAGAGAAACACGCTGATGAGTCCTGCCGAGTAGGCAAGGTTCATCCCCAAAACGCGTCGTCGGTCATGCCCGGCCTGTTCGGCAAAGGAGAGGACCTTGAGCCCGATCACGGGCAAAACGCAGGGCATGAGATTAAGAATCAGGCCTCCTAGGAGGGCCGCCCCGAGCACCATCAAAAGAGAACCGCTTCCAGCCGCTGGCGCGTCGTCGGTCACTGCCACGCCAGGCCCGGATCCGCCACCCAAGGGGGCTGTCGTCGCTGCACTGGCCTGTGCCCCGTCTCCGTAGACGGTGGGCAGCGCCATGGTCGGGTCGTATTTTGCCGTGAAAGGAATCTCCAGCGGCAAGCAACTGGAGGCTTGGCACGCTTGCAGATCGACGTAGCCTTTGATGACCGCCGCCTCGGGGTCTGCTTTGGGGTCCAATCGGAGGCTGGCAAACCAGGTGACGGATACCGTGTGCTCTTCCACCTGTAGGCCTTCCCACACTTCGTGGTCAATGTGGATGTCCGGCTTGGGCTGAGCCACAAACTCTTGGCTAGCTCGATAGGTGAGAGACTCTTCCAGAACGATCGTTGCCGCACCGGGGCCCCCCTTCGGCTGCGTGAGCGAGTAAATATGATAGCCGGGGGCGATGGTTGCCGTGATGGCCAACACGCCGGCTCCATCCTCAGCGGCAGAATAGCGAGCTTCAATTTGTACCGGCTCATCGGTTGTCGCGGCGGCTTGGGCAAAGGGCGAGTTGCCCCCCAATGAAAAATCAAAGGGGGATTTCGTAGCCGCCTGCCCCTGCGCAACCTGTCCCTGAGCAACGCTGGGCAACCCAGTACCTAGCAACAGGACCCATCCCCACAAGGCGAGCGTAACGAGAGAGAAACCAGAGCGGGGCATAGGGATTAAGCAAGGCATGGGAAATTGGCGAGGCCTGTTCTTGTCGGATGGCTATTGTAAGCGAATAAGGGGGGCCAATTGAAGGCGAAACAGGAACGGGCGATATTCTCCCCCCAGGCACCTATTGGCCGATGCCTCAAGAAAGCGATAGGCCGACCAACGGAGGGCCGGGATTAGCAGGTAGCTTGGCACATTGGGGGTAAAAGTTGCTGGCACACCTTTAATAAACGCAGGCGACCGGGGCTCGGTTCATTCGTCAATTCGCCGTTGGGTGCGACGTCTCACACGATTCAGTGTAAGCCAGCTAGCCGTTCGGTCCTTTCGGCGAGATTTTCGAGTCGGTGACGAAGAGCAGCCGGGTCGTGCAGCAGGGCCCTACCACTGGCAAGCCAGCCGAGCCAGTTGACTGCTGCTAGCACCGCCCCAGAGGCGTCGAGTGCCTCAACTAGCCTCACATCAACGGGCTCTTCGGTAAAAGTGTTGTAGAGTTCGACCAACACGTCTCTTTGGTGGCGATCTCCTTTTGCCAACTCTCCCGTCAGCCGGGCGACATCCACCGCCCGTGTGTCGATACGCATCGCACCGAAATCGATCAGGCCGGTGACGGTATCTCCCGTAAACAAAAAGTGCTCGGGTCGCGAATCGATTTGCACTGGCTGGAGTGGCAGAACAACCTCTACGAAACGCCTTACCCAAGGCTGTGCAATTTTGACCAGAGGGGGGAGGCACCCGGCGAGTCGTTGCGCTACGTCACGCCACTCGGCAGGCAGCATCGCTTGGCTTCTTGGTATACGGTCGATGCACGACTCCAGCAAAGCAGCCCGCTGTAAAATGGCGGGCGAAGGGCCTTTGGCGATCGAAAAATCGTTCCCTGCGAGATGGAACTTGGCCAGCGCTTCGGTTGCTGCTTGAACCAAAAGCGGCAAGGGCTTGGTTACTAATTCGGGCGTGCCGGGGCACCAAGTGGTTGCTTCCCACCAGTCGCCGTTTACGGACAGATAAGGTGGGCCGATGGGTTGGGGGAGGAACGGGGCACCGTGGGTGTGGGCGTGTTGCAAGATTTGGGCAGTCCGCTCGATCCAGGAAGGATCGGCTATTGCCTTCGGCCAGTGGCGAATGGAAAAAACTTGGCCAGCCGTTGCGACACGCCAGATGGTCGCCCCGCTCAAGCCACCACTGGCCCGCTCTGTCGATAGATTGTCCCCTTCACCGAGCAAACGGGTGAGGACTTCCTCTGGTGGTTTCTTGAGATCGCTCAAGGGTTTTTCCGTTGTTTGTCATCACTCAGAACCGCATAACAGGCACTGTCGGCAAGCAAGGGTGAGCTAAGGTGAATAATCGGGTCGCGCAAGCCAGGGATAATAGGGTATAGTTACGGGGCGATCTGCGCCACCGCTACACCGATTTTTCCGCTCCTGACGAATGCTCGGCCTCCGTGCCGCTCGGTAGGAGCGCCGTTTGAAGGAAGCCCTATCTAATGCGACTCTCCATGATCCCTCGGATTTGCCCTGTTGTCCTCGTGCTTTTAGGGCTCTTCTTCTCTGGCGCTACGAGCCGAGCTGCCGAGAAATCGGATACCGATTCGTCTACCAAAGCAGAAAAAACGGAGAAGGACTCCTCCACCATCGCTGCGGAGAAGGAAAGCTCCTCCTCCAAAGCCAAGTCCTCCGCAACCAAGAAAAAGAAGTCGAAGTACAAAGCGGCGACCGAGGTGCTGGAAGATACCAAGACGGCCGAAGGCCTGTTGCGCCTCCATTACACAGATACCAAGCTGTTCGCGGAGTTGAAATCTTCTGATTTCAACAAGGATCATATTGTCCTCATCACGATCGCCCGGGGCATTGGCCAAACCCCGATCCTGGGGGGCTTCTCTTGGAGTTTTGGCAACGACTGGGTCTGGCGCTTCCGTAAGGTGGGCGACCAAGTACAGGTGATTCGTCGCAATGTTCGGTTTCGTGCCAAGCCCGGCACGCCAACCGCCAAAGCGGTCAAGCTCGCCTACACCGACAGCGTCATGTTCAGCTTGCCGATTAAGGCCCGCACCTCGGGCGGCGCTTATGTTATTGATTTGACTCCTGTTTTCTTTAGCGACCTGCCCCAAATCAGCATGACCCTTCCCGGGTATTCGTTCTCGAAGCAGCGGAGCACCTTTCTCCCGCCCAAGGGGTATGCCAAGAACGTTGAGATTCAGGTGGCAGCAACCTACGCCTCGGGTGGCTACATGGAAATCGATTCGGTTGCCGACTCGCGCGCGGCAACCATCAATGTTCATTACTCGATCAGTCGCCTGCCGAAGACCGGCTACAAGCCACGGCTTGCCGACGATCGGGTGGGTTATTTTCTGACGGCGATAAAAGACTTCTCGAACAAGGGAAAAGATGACCACTTCGTTCGTTACATCAATCGATGGAACCTACAAAAGATCGAGCCGTCGGCTGACACTTCCACCCCAAAAAAGCCGATCAAGTTTTGGCTAGAAAAAACCATTCCGTTCAAGTACCGCAAGCCCATCCGTGACGGCATTGAAGAATGGAACCTTGCCTTCGAGAAGGCCGGTTTCTACGATGCGATTGATGTCGATCAGCAGCCCGATGATGCCGATTGGGATCCGGGAGACCTCAATTACAACACGTTTCGTTGGATCACCGCCGGGGCCGGATTTGCGATGGGCCCTTCACGTGTTAATCCGCTGACGGGTGAAATCCTGGATGCGGATATTATTTTTGATGCCGACTTCCTCCAGTACTGGAAGCGTGAATACGAAACATTTACGCCCAAGGGAATCGAACTCTTCACGGGGGGGCCGATTGAATTGGGCGCTTATCGTGAGTCGCAGAATCGGCTTCCGATGCACCTTCGTAGTGGCCACACGGGGCGTTGCTCCTGTAATTTGCTCGGCGGAACGTCACAGCAACTGGCCTTTGGTGCCGCCGTGGCGACCGCTCGCAAGCGGAGCCCCAAAGAACTCGATCGCCTAGTGGTTCAAGCTCTGAAGGAAGTGGCAATGCACGAAGTGGGCCACACCCTGGGCCTCCGGCACAATTTCAAGGGGAGCACGCTTTACTCCGTCGAAGAACTTCAGGATGCGAAGAAGACGAGCAAAACGGGGATCAGCGCCTCGGTCATGGATTACAACCCTGTGAACATCATGCCTGAAGGGATGAAGCAGGGCGATTATTACTCGACTACGATTGGCCCCTACGATTACTGGGCCATCGAGTACGGTTACCGACCGCTTGAAGACGAAAAGAAGGGCCTCGCCAAAATTGCTTCGCGCAGTGGTGAGCGAGAGCTTGCCTACAGCACCGACGAAGACACGCGCGGCATTGACCCCGACCCGCATAGCCGACGGTTCGATATGTCGGACGACCTCGTCAAGTACGCTCGGCAGCAAGCCCAGCTTGTTTCGGAGGCATTGCCTAAAATTGTCGAGGACATGGTTGAAGAGGGCGAAGGATACGAAAAGGCTCGCCAAGCGTTTGGTCTGTTGCTAATGACCCATGGCCGAGTAATGTTCGACGCTTCGCGTTACATTGGCGGCATCCATGTCAGCCGCTCGCACAAGGGAGACAAGAAGGCTCCTAAGCCGTTCGAGATCGTGCATGTCGCCAAACAACGGGCAGCTCTTACGTTGCTGGAAGAACAGGTTTTTAGCGACAAGCCGTTCGATCTTTCGCCAGAACTTTACAATCACTTGGCTCCCTCAAAGTGGGATCACTGGGGCACACAGATTCCCTACCGAACGGACTATCCGGTCCACCAAGTCGTTTTGCTTTGGCAAGATCGGGTGTTGAGCCAGATCATGGGCTCCTTGACGCTTACTCGCCTTCACGACTCAGAGCTCAAGCTGCCTGCGGACGAGGATGCGCTCACGACGGCTGAGTTACTCGAACGGCTTACGAAAAGTATTTTCGGCGAGGTCGATACGTTCCAGCCTGGGGAGTACACCAACCGTAAGCCGGC
>JAJRUA010000342.1 GCA_024278035.1 Planctomycetota bacterium
CTTGCTTGCCGACGAAGAGCCATTTGCTACGATTGCGAAAAGCGAAGTGACGAAGCAGCATTTCGCTGACCGTGAAGTAGCGTGCGTAACAGCAGAAGGTTTACTACTCCTGAAACTCTACGCTTTGTCCTCCTTGTATCGTCAGGGGCAATTGGACAAAGTGAGAATCTACGATGGCGATATTGCCGGCCTCCTCCAAAAACCAGAGGTCTCCTCCGGACGAATTCTAGAACGGCTAAAGCCCTATTTGCTCGAAAGTGACATTGCCAAGCTAGAGCGGGTGGTTGCTGAAATTGAGCGCCGCTATCAAGAAAATGCTTCTCGGTTCCGTAGCGAATGAGCAGCTACTTACGCCGCGTTGCTTCGGGCCCGCTGCCATAACGAGCGTAGTTCGCCTGGAAGGCCCCCCTGGCTAGAGGTCTGGCGGTAGGGCGAATCGGGCGGCAGATCGCGCATCAGCCGACGGTGTGCTTCGGGCATTGCATGGTAAGGCATCGACGGGAACAAGTGATGCAGGGCGTGGTAACGCGTGCCGACGGGTGCCCAGAGAGCGGTGAGCCAGGGTCGTTCGGCGTAGTTGATTGAATCGAGCAGTTGCTCGATGAAGGTCATTGGCCGGTTAGCGTTCGCTTTCGGATCGTTCAAGTAGCGGTGGGCTCCAAGCGTACGTACGGCGTTGATCAAAATGATGGTCACGCCTGTCAGGTAGACCTGTAGCAGGAACCAAGGACTTATCATTCCCTGGCCGTGAAGGCCACGATAGACGCCAAAGCCCATCGCTAAGATGAAAAGGAAGCAACCGAGTTCTTGCAGACGAATACCGCGCAATGCCTTTTTCGATGGCAGCGGTCTTAGGTAGGTCGGATCAATAATCATCGACGAAGCATGGCGTAACACCCAGTCACGTAGCGGTGTGTTGAACCAAGTAAGCGGTGTCAGCACACCAAATCGAATAATAGCAAGCACGGGGATTAAAAAACTCTCCGCCAAATAGCCCAGGATGTGCCAAACGGGTCGGCTGGAGAGCGGCAGGTATTCGCCATCATGGTCCGTGCCATAATGTTTACGACGGTGATGGTCGATGTGCGTTTGGTAGACGAACGAAGGAACCAAAAAGGGGATGCCGCATAACAAATTCCAAACAAATCGATAGGCACGAAACCCTTTTTCAGGCAGGTGCATTAGCTCATGGATAAAGATGGCACACCGGTAAATGAGCAAGCAGCTAAGGGCAAACGCCACTCCCCGCAGGGGCCAGCCGAGCGAAGCCATTTGTACCGCCTTGAAAGCCGCCATCGCCCCGGCCCAGCTCAGCAGGGTGTCGGTCCAATAAATCCACGGCTTGGGCCGGAACGCCTCGCCGACGATTGTCCGAGCTTCGCGCATCGAGAACGCATGCGTCTCCGATTCCGGTAAAGGGGCGGCCAATTTATGGACATCCATGCTATCAGTTAATCGAAACGTATCGGTCATGCCCTCATATTCTCCTTCAATACAGTCGGCCAACGAAGGCTTTCGGCGAGAGACAATCCCTTACTACACGGTAGGAAACGGGGATTCAAGACGGGGCAACAAAATCTCCGAAAGGGAACTGGATTTTGCCCGTTTATCCCCGTAACAACCATGGGGGCACGTGATTCCTGTCTCGAACGAGGTTAAACTGTGCTGCTAGCCCTCCCCTCCAGCCCCCTAAGCTTCTGCCTCCATGACGGATGTCCTCATCACCGGCCTCGGCATCGTCTCACCTATTGGCATTGGCCAAGAAGCGGTTGCACGTTCGCTAGCTGAGAGGCAGAGCGGCGTTCGGACGATTGCGGAACTCCAGAGGGTTGGCTGGCTGGCTCCGTTCGGAGGCCAAGTCGAAAGTTTTGATCCCAAGGCCTATGTCAAACCGCGTAAGAGCCTCAAGATCATGGCCCGCGAGATCCAAATGGCCTTTGCCGCAGGCGAACTTGCTTGGGCCGATGCAGGCTTCGGCAACGAAGATCGAGAGGGCCCTGAGGTGGATCCCGAGCGCCTTGGCGTGGTCGGTGCGGCGGGGCTCCCCAACTGCTCGCTGGAAGAGGTGGCAGAGGCTTTCGCTAGGAGCCGGGACCAAGAAGGCCATTACAGCCTTGTGAAGTGGGGCGAACAAGGCATGCGCCACCTCTCCCCCCTATGGATGCTCAAGTACCTACCGAATATGGCGGCGTGTCATGTTGGCATTCGGCGTGACGCACGAGGTCCAACCAATACGATTTCGCTCGGTGGGGTCTCGAGTTTGCTTGCGCTGGGAGAAGCGGCTGAGGTGATCCGTCGCGGAGCGGCCGATGTCATGCTTGCCGGCGGAACAAGCACCCGACTTGACGTAACGGACCTTGTCTTTCGTGGCGGTGCCGGCTTGTCGCGTTGCAAAGCAACCCCTGCCGCCGCTTGCCGCCCTTTTGAGGCAAATCGCGATGGAGCCGTCTGTGGCGAAGGGGCAGCTTACTTCGTTTTGGAAAGCCGGGACCATGCCGAGCGGCGCGGCTTTGACCGCCGGGGAGGACAAGCCTGGGCCACCGTCGAAGCCGTCGTTAGCCGGTGCGAAGCGGCAATCGATGCTCGCAAGCTGACCGGACAAGCCATCGAGCAAGCTCTAACGGAAGCCCTTCGGAAATCCGACGTAAAACCAAGCGACCTCGCAATGGTGAAGGCCCATGGAACAAGCCGTATCGAACCCGACAAATACGAAGCGACCGCCTTGCAGCGAGTGGTAGGAGACGCGCCGGTGACCGCGCCGACCAGCTACTTCGGTTCGATCGGTGCCGCAGGGGGAGCGGTTGAACTGGCAGCCACTTTGATCGGCTGGCGCGACGGTGTGGTTCCTGCAACGCTCAACTACGAAACCCCCGACCCTGAATGTCCCGTGAATCTCTCCCTCGAAGCACGCCCCGCGGAGGGGGAGGCCCTGCTCGCCCTCAATCACGCGGCAACCGGCCAAGCAGTGGCGGCGGTGCTGAAGAGTTGCTAGTTGGGAGTCGCTAGGCGCTAGTTCGACGGAATGCCAGCTCAAATATAATACATCCCTGCGGAGGCGGGCGCGGCTCGGTCGGCCAGTTCGGCGAGGGTGATGCCGCGAAACGTGTTTCGCTGAGCTTCTTCGGCTTCGTCGCACAGATTGTTGAGGACGTCGGCAAGCGGAGTCGGCTCCGCCAAGTTCGTGCGGCGATCGGCGGGGCCGTCAATCAGTTCGAGCGCTTCGCCCAGAGTTAGCTCTTCGGGAGGGCGGGCAAGACGATACCCCCCACAAGCCCCTCGGACGCTTGTCACTAAACCGAGCCGTTTGAGTTGCCCGAGAATCTGCGCCAAAAACCCTTCGGGAATCCCCTCCTCCGCCGCTAGGCGTCGCCCCTGTAGCGGCAGACCACTCCCGTACTCCACCGCAAGTCGGAGCAAGGCGAGCAAAGCGTATTCGGTTTTGGCGCAGAGCATGAAAGGGAACGCGGAAGGCGGAAGTAAGAAAAGGTTGGCAACAAACAAATACGAAAAAAGGGGGGAACATTACGGAATCCGATTTCCGCAATCCCCATTCGTCAAATTCCATCTCCGTCCGTATGCAGGCCACACTCGGTTTTTTTCTTCCCGACCCAGCGGCCGGCACGTTCGTCTTCTTCGCCGTCCGCTTTTTGGGTGCAGGGCCAGCAGCCAACGCTTGGGTAGCCTTGGTCGTGCAGCGGGTTGTAGGGGACCCCCTCTTTGAGAAGCCGTGTCCAAACACTTTGTTTGGTTGCGTTCGCTAGGGGGCTGATTTTTACCAAACCGAATTTTCGGTCCCAGGCAACAATCGGCTGTTGGGCACGCACGGCACTTTGGTCACGACGAATGCCACTCATCCATGCCGACCGGCCCACAGCGGCACGCTGCAAGACTTTGATTTTGCGATCATGGCAACATTGGTCCGGACGGGTCGGGTAGAGCGGGCCTTTGTGCAGTGCTTCGTACTCGGGCACACTCAACTCGGGGGTGAGCATCTCTACCTCCACGCCATACTTCTCCACGATGCGGTCACGCAGGTCGAGCGTTTGCTGAAACTGATAGCCGGTCTCCAAATTGAAGACATAAGTGGTCGGTGCGAGCGTTGGCAAGAGCGACAACAACAAGCACCCCTCCGGCCCAAATGCCGTGCCCATCGCTAGGCCCGGAGCATAGCGTTCATGAGCCCAGGCGAGAATATCGTCCGGCGTCGCCGTTTCAAGCCGTTGGCTTTGGGCTGCTAAGTCAGCGAGAAACGCTTCCGATGGCGTCTCTCCAGGGGAGGGAGGTGCCGGACGAGAAGCGGATGTCGGTAGGGATTGAGCGGCGGACATAGAGCAGAAAATTAGGGTATGAGAGAGATGGGCGCTTGCGACCCCATAAAGCATACCATTCCAGTATACATAGTCTAGTATCGATGGGTTTGAGAGAATTACTTACGAATTTGGCCCGAGATTCGGAAAAACCGGCCCCCTTCCCTTCGGTTTGCCGCAATCGAAGGGCGCCGTGAGCAGAGTCTTGATAATTACAGGAGGAGGACTCCGATCTAAAACTTATTCGGCCCCCTCGCTACGAGGCCGGAAACCCTTCACCCAAGAGGCCCTTGATGCCGGACTTAGCCAGTTGTAATCCTGTCCGTGGGCCGATTGCCAGGCCGCGGGTCGTTGCCACCTCGCTTAAGCAGCCCCTTCAGATAGAGTCGCTCAAGAGACTTGATCTTGCCTGCGCCTTGCTTTCCGACAAACGGGTTCGTTCCGTAACGATCGATCGCAAGGCGGACGAAGCCACCGTCTGTTACCGTGATCACTCCCAAGTACGTGAGCCACTTGCCATGCTCGCGGCACAAGTGCGGCGCGACCAAGGTTTACCACACTCCGTAAGACTCATCGCCCCTTATGAGGTGCTCTGCTGGTACGATGAGATACGGCAACGTGACGCTTACGTTGGTTCGCCGCAGGAGGCAACTGGCTGGCGGCGGGCTATGCACCTAACGCTTTCAGCGGTTTGGTTCTCGCTAGCTATGATTGGAGTCGTGCTACCGGGTATACCGACGACCGTTTTTCTACTGCTGACAAGCTACTCACTCGCCCGATCCTCGCATCGACTTCACCGCCGCTTGCTCGACTCAGAATGGCTAGGTCCCCCGTTACGAGATTGGCGACTATACCGGGGCGTACGAAAAGGGGTGAAGACAAAAGCGTTTGCGATCATGGCAATCGTTATCGGTTTCACAATCTTTCTAAGCGGTTTGCCCGTGGAGGCACTGATGGGAATCGTAGGCGGAGCATCGATCGGCGTGATTTGTATCGCTCGCTTGCGGGTGATCGAAGAGTAACTAGCCCGTCGCGAACGGTTTCTCGTAAACACGCCACGTTTTGTAGTGTTCTCCTCCCCCTTTTTCGACCGTCTTACGACTCAAATCGTTCGTTTCAAGAATCCAAGAGAACTCGCAAGCGGTGATTCCATGATCTAACGCGGGTTGCAGTAAACTGCGAGCTACGCAGATGCCAACGCCCCAGCTTTGGTACTCTGGCAACACGTTCGTACTCACCAAACGAATGCGATCAATTCCCCGCTTGTTCCCTAGCAGCTTGAGGAATCCCAACGGGAAAAGTCGCCCGTCAATCGCTTTGATGCGGTCGTTGTAGTCCAGCAAACCAAACATCACACCGACCGGCTTGCCATCCACCTCAGCTATGCGTGCCAAATCAGGAACGATCAATCGTTTGAGATCTGCGCCAAACGTCATCACCTCCGCGCGTGACATCGGGACACATCCCCAGGTATCGACCAACGATTGATTATAGATATTCAGGAACGTTTCGATTTCTTTTTCAAAGTTGCGCATGTCAAGACTTCGAACGGAGACGCCAAACCGTTCTTTCACCATTCGATCAACCATGGCGATTTTTTCGTTCTGAAGATGCTTTTCAAGCATGCTGATATCTGCCCGGTAGGCATACATGTCTTGCGCTTTGGCGTAGCCTGCCGACTCGATCAACGGGCCGTAATACGCCGGATTGTGTGTTAAAAGAAAATAAGGAGGCGTGTCGAATCCTTCGACGAGAATCCCCAATTCGTAGTTTATCGTCGGGCTCATCGGCCCTCGGCACGAAGTGAGCCCCCGGTCGGCGAGCCACGCCTCGGCATGCTCCAGCAGCCCCGCTGTGACCTCCGCATCCTCCATCGACTCGAAAAAACCGAAAAAGCCGACTTGATCTTTGTACCGACGGTTATGGGCATGATTTTGGATTGCCGCGATACGACCGACCGGCTTGCCGTTGCGTGTCGCGAGCCACAGTTCCCGCTCAGCGTCGTCCCAGACCGGGTGATGGCCGAATCCGGCCCGTAGCTTCTGGTCGTGCCGTAGCGGGGGAACCCAGCAGGCGTCGCCCTCGTTGATTTCCCAGGGTAGATTGAGCCAAGCATTGCGTTGGCCTCGGCTGCGGACGGGGGCGATTTTTAGCGTCATACGAATAATCTAGAGCCGCCCGTTGCCAGTTGCTAGGCGCTAGTCGAGAATTGGGGGCGATCCGTCTAACTAGCGCCTAGTAACTAGCCACTCTCAACTAGCCCCCATGTCCCGATCTTTTGTTACTGGTGCAACGGGCTTTATTGGCACCCGACTTGTTCAACGTCTGGTTGAGCGTGGCGATGAGGTGGCGTGCCTTGTCCGTACGACTTCTGATACTTCTCAATTGACGCCCCACGGCGTTCAGCTTGTTACCGGTGGATTAGAAGAGGAGGCGTCGCTCGCTGTCGCCTTGGCGGGGACGTTCGGTGGGCGGGGTGCCGAGGTGATTTACCATCTTGCGGGAAAAACCCACGGGGCATCGCTTGGTGATTTTTGCCGAGTCAACGAAGCGGGCACCGAGGTGCTTTGCCGTGCTGCCGTGTCGCAAGCATCGCCACCGGTGGTGGTGTTCGTCAGTTCTCTTGCGGCTGCCGGTCCCTCACCGCCGGGGGTGCCACACAATGAACGAACGCCTGCCGAGCCGATTTCCGACTATGGCCGCAGCAAACTCGCCGGAGAGGTGGCTGCGCGTCGTGTGCTGAGCGAAGTTGGTGGCGATGAATGCCTGCCTTTGTCGATCGTTCGCCCGCCGGTTGTCTTCGGTCCCGGCGACCGTGATGGCCTTTTGCTGTTCAAGATGCTCCGTCGCTTCGGTTTTCATTTCGTTCCACAACAACAAGGCTTGCCGCTGTCGCTTGTTTACGCCGACGATTTGGTAGAAGCGTTAATACGGGTAGCGAACCAAGGAGAGCGAGCCACGGCGTCCGATGAAGCGTCGGGACTCTACTACGCTGCGTCCCCGGTTGAATCGTCATATGCCCAGATAGGCCAGATGGCGGCGGCAGCAATGGGGCGTAAAATTTGGGTCCGTTGCGGACGGCAGACGCCAATGGTTGTGCCGGCCCTGGTGAACGACTGGGTCGGAAAATGGCGTGGCAAGCCACCCCTCTTCGGCAGGGACAAACTACGCGAAGCCTCCGCCACCGGCTGGGTCTGTGACTCGCAGAAATTGATTGGAGAACTCGACTGGGCTCCCTCCGCTCCGCTCGCCGATCTCTACCGAGAAACCTACGAATGGTATCGAGAAGCGGGCTGGCTATAGGAGAGAGGCGTTAACCTAGCGGTTTCATGGCCAATCTCAGAGTCTCCTGAAAGGAATAGCATTTCTTGCGAGGTTTGTCTTGCCGGGCAGAGGGCCCTACAGTGGGGGTACCTACTTTTTCACACCCGGGGAGTCCCACGCCGATGCTACTCAATACGATTTGCCGCCAAGTTTCCGTTGCCCTGCTTTTCACGCTTATCACAGGCATTGCCCAACAGGCGGCCGCGCATTGCCAAGTGCCGTGTGGCATCTATGGAGATCAGCGCCGCTTTGAGTTGATGCTCGAAGACACCGAGACTCTTGCCAAGTCAATCACCCAAATTGGTGAGCTATCTGCCGCACAGGACGCTAATGGCCACAACCAACTTGTTCGTTGGGTCGTTACCAAAGAAGAGCATGCCACGAGCATTCAGCGTACGATCGCCGATTACTTTATGGCGCAGCGTCTCAAGGCCGACGATCCACAGTACGTCGCCAAGCTGACCGCTTCGCACGCGGTGATGGTCGCGGCAATGAAAGCGAAACAATCGGCCGATCCGGCAACAGCCGAAGCACTGAAGTCAGCAATCCTTGCGTTCCACAAGGCATACGCGGGAAAGGCATTTCTTCCGAGCCATCCGCATCACTGATCCGGGGCAAAGAGCGCCACCTCAATCTTTCAATTGAAACAAGCGGCTCAGTGCATCGAGCAATCCGTGGGGCGAGCCCGTTTGGGACTCATCCCTGAGCGATTCCATCGGGGGGTGGAGCATCTTGTTCACGAGCCGATCGGCGAAGCGAGTGATCTCTTCCTGTGCTTTTTCATCCAGCTCAGGCAGTTTGTTGAACAGGCGTTCTAGTTCCTCTTGCTTGGGACCGTTGAGACCTTCGCGTAGCCGAGCGATAACCGGCGCGGAGATGCGGTGCCGCTGACCAATGAAGAATCGTTTGCACTCTTCATGGACAATTTTTTCAGCACGGGGCAATTCTTGTCTTCGGGCATGTCGGTTCCGATCGCAGGCGTCGGTTAGGTCGTCGATCGAATAGAGATAGACCCCCTGTTCTCGGCCAATGGCAGGATCAAAATCTCTTGGCATCGATAGATCGAGCACAAAGAGGGGGCGTTGCTGTCGGTCGGGGGCAACTTGTCGACGAAACTCTTCGAGCGTCACGATGGGCTCACCAGCGGCGGTGGTGCTGATAACCAGGTCGGCTCCAATCAGCTCTTCGTACCGATCGGCAAACAGGGTAGCAACCCCCTTCCATTCTTTGGCAAGCGCTTCGGCACGTTCGGGGCTACGATTCGCTATGCGAGGACAACGGGCCCCTTGGTCGGTGAGATAGCGGAGCGTCTCGTCGGCCATTTCGCCCGCTCCCAGAACGAGGACACGCTTGTCCGTAAAGCTCTCAAAAATGCGTCCGGCAAAATCGGAGATCGCCACACTGGGGATGCTCACCCGGTGCTTGTGCAAGTCGGTTTCGCCAGCGACTCGCTTAGCAACATGCAGAGCGGCTTGAAAGCAATCGTGCGTTAGCGGTCCGGCCGCATTGAGCCGTTGGGCCAGTTCGTACGCCTCTTTCACTTGGGCCAGGATCTGCGGTTCGCCCAGGACCATGCTGTCGAGGCTGGCTGCAACACGGAACAAGTGCTCTACCGCCTGTTCGTCACGGAACGTTGTTAGATGGGGGCGAATTTCCTCGACGGGCGTTTGGTGAGCCTCCGCCAAGTAACGCGCCATCACGCCCGGACAGGGGGGAAGCTGGTCGCTTGCTGAGGCGGCGTAGAACTCGATCCGATTGCAGGTCGAGAGAAGAACCCCTTCAATGCCCGGCGATTGCTCGCGCCAAGCGGTGAGGGCTTGCTCTGCTTCTTGGGGGGTGAACGCGAGCTGTTCGCGCACCGCCGTCCCCGATTGGTGGTGCGAACAACCTACCATTCGGAGTTTCATGGTTGGGCGGAGAGAGTTGAAGGGGCGGGGACAAGTTTCGCTATAAAATCCCCCTCTCCAGGAAGGGGAGGGGTAAAGAACACTGGTACCGGCGCTCCCCCTCCCCTAGCCCCTCCCCCCTTGGGGGAGGGGGATTCTTGTAGGCTAAGCCTAGCAACTTCTTTTAAGCGGACGGGTGACTGCGGACCGCTGGCTGCTTTCTTCGTTCCGTGCGTTGATCCGGAGAGCGTCAGCGAAGCGAGCGTCACCGCCAGCAGAAGGAACGCTGCAAGCGTTAGATAGGCGACCTTACGGCCTCGGTTTGCGGAGGGGGAGAACAATCGGTAGGCCTCGGTAAGAAGAAGCCAGGCAAGCATTGCCGCGAGCGTTAAGACCACCGAGTCGGACCAAAGCGAATAGCCTTCAACGCCACGGTTTTTGAGTGTGCTAAGAACGAGCCCCGATAAAAAACCTCCCGCTACCAACCAAACAGAGATCGCCAGCGAACGGCTATTGGTTCGTTCGAGCCACTCGAGACTCGGCAGTTGCAAGCCTATCGGGAGAGGACGTTTCTGTTTGAGTCGCCAACTTTGGACCAAGTACATGAGCCCTGAGACGAAACCAACGGTCACGGTCACGGTTGCTAATAGCAGGAGAATGCCATGCGTTTGGCCCCAGAAGAACGAGGCTCGCTCTGTAGCGAACGACTCTCGGCTTGCCGTTTGTGAGACACCGACCAGCATCAGGACGATTGGCAGGAGAAAAAGTCCAACCGACCAACGTGGCCAAGATAGCGAAGCCGCCAGGTAAATAACTGCCAGCACCAATGCCGCCAGGCTCCACCAATCGGCGGGGCTCGAAAGGGGTGTCGCTTGCCCCACAGCATGGTAGAGGAGGTAAGTGCTATGCGCAAAAATGCCCGCTACGGCAAGAGCACACTTCATAAAACGCCGCCCCTGGCCAATCGCTCCGCGCAATTGCCCTCGCAGCGCAAACGCTTCTAGCACGAGTGCCAAGGCATAGCTTGCGGTGAAGCAGAGGACGGTGATACGTGAAAGATCGAACAAAAGGGGAAGTGGGATTACAAAGTAAAAGTTATTGAGGATTTAATCAGGGGGGAAGAAGAATAACCCGCGTTCCTCCGCGTTTCATTCTTTACTGAGTTTTGGTTACGCACTCTTACCGTTGGCGGAGGGCGTGTTGTCGAGGCCGTACTCTTTGATTTTTTTATGGAGCGTGTTGCGATTGATCCCTAGGCGCTGGGCGGCTTTTATCTGAACACCTTCGCACTTGGCAAGCACCTGAGCGATCACTTCGCGCTCGACCCGATCCACGACCCGGCTATGCAAGTCCTCGGCCCCTTCATCCGCCGTGGAAAGCCCTTCATGGACCAACTGCTCGGCAAGCGACTCAAAATCGAATCGGCGAAACGATGTGGTGGGCCTGTCCGACTCACCACGGACGACACCTGGCAACAAGCCATACGCCAGTTCATCGCCCTCGGCCATCACAACGGCCCGCTCAATATAGTTTTGTAACTCACGTACATTGCCGGGCCAATTGTAACTTTCGAGCGCCTCGATCGCTTCAGGAGCGATGTGAACAACGTAACGATCGTTCTGTTCGTTGTAGATATTGAGAAAATGGATTACAAGCTGGCGGATATCTTCGCGACGCTCTCGCAAGGGGGGAAGATGAATCGGCACGACGTTGAGCCGATAGTAAAGATCATCCCGAAAACGACCTTCAGCCGCTTCTTCGAGCAAGTCGCGGTTGCTGGCCGCCACGACACGCGTATCGACATGGATCGTTTGCGTGTCGCCAACGCGCTCGAACTCTTGTTCTTGCAGGACGCGAAGCAATTTGACTTGCAAAAGTGCCGTGGTGCTGTTGATTTCGTCGAGAAAGATGGTCCCCGTATGGGCCGCCTCGAACCGACCGGTTCGGTTATCAATGGCTCCGGTGAAAGAACCACGTACATGGCCAAACAGTTCGCTTTCCAGCAGGTTTTCGCTTAGAGCCCCACAATTCACTTTAATGAAAGGCCGACGACGACGGTCGCTCAGTTCGTGCAGCGCCTTGGCGATCAGTTCTTTGCCGGTGCCCGTTTCCCCCAAAAGCAGCACCGAGGCTCGACTCGATGCCACCTGACGCGTCGTTCGATAAACGGCCTGCATTGCCGGGCTCGACCCGATCAAGTCGGGGAGCGGCGAAACATCGGCGTTGGAGGAAGGGGAAGGCATTGCGTAAGGGAAGGGAGCTGCCGTTGAATGGAGTAAGTGGCGAGCGGCCGGGCGTTAGCCCCCCGATGAGGGCTTGGACGGTAACGGCTACTTGGCCAACCCCCGGCTTGCGCCGGGAGCTACCAACAAGTTGAGAGCTGATCGCTAACCGCTGGTAGCTATCTTTTATTTCCTCCTTGATTCAATCGCATTGAGCACTTCCCCGAGCAATTGCTGTGTTTCTGCGTCGGCGGTTTCGCTGGCGTTGTATCGGTCGTACTGGCGTTGGATTTGGCCACTGGTGAGAAGCAAGCCATGCTGCCGGACACTTGCGACGAACGCCTCGGCGGCTCTACGGCAACTCTCGATCGGAGCCCCGTTGAAGCTCGCTTGGTCCAATAGCAGTAGCTGGCTGTCGGGCGTTCCCAACTGAACGAGCCCCCCAAGATCGCCACTAGAGGAGAGAATCGCCAGCAACGCCCGAGGGTTGTCTCGCAATCGATAGCGGCGATGGCCTTCCTTTAATAGCTGCTTGATCCAGTCTCGCGCTTCGGCGGCCTGTTGACGGCGCACCTCGGGCGACGGGTTCGTACGAGGGGCCAACCGAGCCAATTGCTGAGCGAACGCCCCTGCTGCCTCGGCAGAATGCAATCGTGCCGAAACGAGCACCCGACCACTCTGGTCATCGTAGTTGTGGTCGTCCGCTATCATTTGGGCCTCGGCATACCGGCCATCGGCCGCGAGCAGGCCAACAGGCAAATTGACCGTGGCGGGGGTCCGACGAAGTTGGAACAGAGTTTCACGGACCGAAGGCCTGATCGTGGCTAAATCCAGGAGCACCAGTTCGACATCGGGCGTTGCTTTCGCAGCCGTCACGGTTTCGATGCCCCGATTTACGGGCATTGCCGCGTAGCCACTCGCCGCCAAGTAACCGGCAAGATTAGCGGATCGGCTGATCTGTGGTGAGGCGACAAGAACACGCCGTTCGCCCGTGGCACTGGCAAAGTAAGTCAGCGCATCAGCCACACGGCTCGAACCGGCGAACGACGTTTGCGGGTTGATCGCCATCACCGCTTCGAGAGCCACAAAACGGACCGCCGGGTGAGGCGATTCGAGTGCTTGAGCTAGGGGCGAGATTTTCCCGCCGCCCGAAGCAAGGGCCGCCGGGTCGCGCCGCTCGCCCAGAGTTTGGCAACAAGCCATCGCTGCGGCGGGAAAAGACGCCGTCTGAGCCTCGGCTAAGGCCTCGCTGATAGCGTGCGTAGGTAAGTCGGCAAGCTGAGGGCCGGATAGCTCAAGGCCCGATTCAAGTCCTAACAACAAGGCGAGCCGCTCGTCGCTTGCACTGTTGCTAAGCCGTGTAAGGTCGGCTGCCAGCGGTGCGGCAATCGCGATGCCCACTTCTCGGACCGTGCGTCGTACAAGCGGGGCCCCTCGCTTCGCTCGCCAGGAGATGAGCCCCTCGCCATCCGTAGGAAACTGAACCGCTCCGGCCAAGAGTTCATCGATCGACTGTCGTAGCCGATGGGTGGCTACCGCTGGATTCGCCGGTTGGCCTGTTAATCGTGAGTAGGCCCATCGGGCCGCTTCGCCAAACGAATCGCCCGACGGTCCTAATAAGGCTGGCCCCGTGAGCACGGCTGCGGGAAGTGGCAAGGCACTTCCGATGCCCGCTCCCAGTCGATCCAGGCTTGCCAATCGTCCCCAGGCATAGGCGACCTGGGTTCGGACCGCCCCGTTTTCGTCCCGAAGCCCAACAATCAGTGCCGGGCCCGACTCCGGATAGAGCGCCACGAGCGCTTCGCGAAGCCGCGCTTCGTGCTTTCGGTTCTCCGCCCCGGCAAGGGCCTCTAAGCAAAAGGCGACTCCTGCCAGGCCGGTTCGTTCGA
>JAJRUA010000343.1 GCA_024278035.1 Planctomycetota bacterium
CAATCAAGGCCAAGAGCACCAAGACAAAGGTAGCCCAAGCCAAGGTGACCAAGGCCAAGTCAGCAGCAAAGAAATCGCCTAGCAAGCCCGAAGAAGAGGTGACGATCGATCGTCGATTGGATGCCGAGCGCCGCGAGGAGGGGCCGACGCCGCTTGAGCCAGTCGTTGTTGAGGGAAAAACGCTAGAACGTCGTGAAAAAGTGAATCGGCGTCGTCAAATCGACCCGACGACTTGCGAACGGGATTACAGCGAATCGGAGGTTGAGTTCATGAACGCCATGGACGAGTACAAACGGAGGAATGGTCGAATGTTCCCCACCTGTAGCGAAGTGCTTGAAGTGATTCGAGGCTTGGGCTACGCCCAGCTTAGTCCTGCCGAGATCGCCGTGCGTAAGGCAGACGAGGCGCCTGCTGCGGGTGATTTTGATTCGCAAGTGGAAGAAGAAGCCCAAGAGGCGATCGAACTCTCCGGCGAATTACGCGTCGAGACGCTGGAAGCAACGCCACTAGAAGAGGCGAATTTGATCGACTGATCGACGCCCAAGAGATCAAATCAACAAGACTGCGACGGGGAAGCGGTCCGCCTACGGGCGGGCCGCGTTCCTTTTGCAGATTTAACCTACAGGAAAAAGCTGAAAGCTACTTGCCATCGGCGATCAGCGCCGCTGAGTTTAGCGCCGTCGGGCTCAGCGCCGTCGGGCTCAGCGCCGTCGGGCCATGTCCCGGAGAATCTGGACCGCCGCTTCACGGCTATCTTTGGTCTTGTTTTGATCGAGTAGCCCCTTGGGTAGTTTGCCGGGCTTTTTCTTCTTCTTGTCTTCTTCGGGCTCGACCTCGACTGTCTCAGGGTCTTCGTCAGGGACCTCTTCATCGGTAGCGTTTTCAGCCGAACGCGCCAGTTCTTCGACAATCGCTTTGGTTTCATCCACGTGGAAGCTTTGCGTCTCACGCACCGCGTGGGCCGAGTCGGCGTCGCCAATGAGCCAATCGCTGATGTTGTCCTCAATCCCACCAGGGCCCTTAGGTTTGCTAGGGCCTTTAGGTTTGCTAGTCGCAGCCTTCTTGGTGGGGCCGCTCTTCGGTTTTTCGGCGGTCTCCGTTTTTTGTTCTAACTCAAAACGGAACTCAAGCGGTCCGACGCGCAAGCGATCGCCTTCGCCCAACGGGACCTTCCCTTCGATCCGCTCGTCGTTGACATAGGTACCATTGCGGCTACCAAGGTCACGTACCACCACCCCTTCCTCCGTGCGGGTGATTTCACAATGCTTACGGCTGATTGCATCGCTGCCAGCGCGCAGCGAACACTCTTTCGATCGACCTATGGTGAATCGATCCTTCTTCAGCGGAACCGCAGCGCCTTTCTTCGCTCCTGCTAACACTACCAACTTCATATCGTCGTCCTAACCAGGGGGTACCCATCGAGCGTGAATAACTGAGAACAAGTGCTCGAGGCCAATCGGCCCAATCGCTTATATCTCGGTGGGATGTTGGAAAGTCCTCCGCTGGGATTGGTGATTCTGTGTTGGTGATTCGTGGGCTATGTCTATTCGTGGGCTATGTCTAACAGTCTCCCCTTTTTAGAGGAGAGCCTCCATTCTCACACCGAGGCCAGCAATTTGGTAGCCATGGCGTCCTCTTCTACGTAAAGCAGCGTTCTTTCTACGTGAAAAAGAGAAGAGTAGATCGACAAATTTTTCGGCGTTTCGCTTGATCGCCCAGGGTTTTTTCTAGGATTAAAGTCGCAGCCTCAGCGAACGGACCCACACGTAGTAGGAAGGCCCCTCACTCTAAAATAACCACAAATCTCCCTTTCTGCTCCTTTGCATTAGTTATTTTCGACCGAATCGCCCCCCGAGCGTTAGCGCCGCTTGATCCAAGAGCGACAGGAAAATCGCTCTTGGGCGAGTTGCTTCGCCACAGAGGTTTCCGTTTCGGTTAGAACGCTTAGCTCGAAGTCTAAGTTGAGACTCTCCCTAAGGTTACGGCTCCACACATCGATTAGTTGAGGGCCGTTCTTCTCCAGCCATTCGGGCGGAAAATGCCCCAAATCATCCAAGCCAAGCAGTTCAGGAGCCCCTTTTGAGCGAGCCAACAGTACCCCCCCGTGCTGAAGCAGGGCCCCTCGACGGCGGCGCTGGGCGCTGCCGCACAGCTTGTGATGTGCCTGATTGGTGCCCTCAGGATCGGCTGCCAATAGATCGCCTGGCGAACGCCGCTGGAAACACAAGAAGGGTTCGTCCTGTCGATCACCGGTTATTGCTTCGGGGCAGGTTATCAACTCTTTTGCGTCAAGGACTAGTTTATTTACGGTGTTTATGAATGTCTTGTGGACCAAACAAGTCAGCGCCGTTGCATCAAGCGTGTGAGGATTTTCTGCCGGAAGGGCCAAGCTGTAGGTCAGCTCATGGTCATGCACCAACGCACCGCCACCGGTCGAGCGACGCACCACCGTCAGTCCACGACTCGGTTCATGCCGTTCTCGGTCGGCGTACGGCTGAAAGTAGCCAAGCGACAAGGTCGGCTCACTCCACCGATAAAATCGCAGTGTCGCCGGACCGCCTGCCGCCACCGACTCCAGCAATGCTTCATCGACGGCCATATTCCACGCGCCCAAGGCGGGGGGATCCATAATCAATCGACAGGGTGGCATGGTGTTGGGTTTTTATCGGAGTTATTCACAATAACAGAGCGTCGGCTTCCGGGCGGCGGTGACTTCGTCGGGGCGGCTAATTTCTGTCGAGTGCGGTGCGTCGTGTAGTAACTCGGGATCTTCTTCTGTTATTTTGCAGAGCACCTCAGCAAAAGCGTCGAGCGTCTCTTTGCTTTCCGTCTCGGTCGGTTCGATCATGATCGACTCCTTAACTGTCATTGGGAAGTAAACCGTCGGGGCGTGGTAGCCGTAGTCGAGTAGTCGCTTGGCAATGTCCATGGCCGTGATGCCGCGGTCACTCTTGAGCGATTGGGCCGACGCGACGAACTCATGCATGCAGCGATCGCCCTGTGGCACCGGCAGGCAATGTTTTACTTTGGCGAGCAAGTAGTTCGCGTTGAGCACCGCCTGTTCGCTCACCCGCCGTAAGCCATCGGGCCCATGCGAACGGAGATAGCAATAGGCACGAACCAGTACACCGACGTTTCCAAAGAACGAGCGAACGCGACCAATCGACTCCGAAGGATTTCGCAACGTATAGCGGACTGTTTCTGAAGAACTGCCGGCTGCCGACTGCCGCCCGCCCACTTTTTCTACAACGGGCGACGGCAAATAGGCCGCCAATTTTTCCGTCACACAAATGGGCCCTGCCCCCGGTCCTCCACCGCCGTGGGGGCCGCTGAACGTTTTGTGCGGATTGAAGTGCTGCATGTCCGCCCCAAAATCGCCCGGGCGCGTCACGCCGAGGATCGCGTTCATGTTCGCTCCGTCCAAGTAGATGAGCCCGCCTCGTTCATGAACTTCATCGGCAATCTCGTGCATCGAAGGCTCGAACACGCCGACCGTGTTGGGGTTCGTAATCATAAAGACGGCGATCTGATCGTCGAGCTTCGCCCGGAAGTCGTCGAGATCGACCTCACCGGAGGCGAGCGTCTTAACCGTAACCACTTCAAAGCCCGCCATGACGGCGCTGGCCGGATTGGTGCCGTGCGCGTTGTCGGGGACGAGCACCTTGGTTCGCCCCTTTCCAGAGATACTCTGCCCCATGTCTTCAAAGTAGGCCGCCGCAACCCAAAGGGCTGCCAACTCACCGTGGGCTCCCGCCGCTGGCTGAAGGCTACACGCCGGCAGGCCGGAGATTTCTGACAGGTACTCCTGCATCTCGTAGAGCAATTGGAGCATCCCCTGGAGCGTCTCTTCCGGCTGGTAGGGATGCAGATGCCCCAAGCCGGGGAGCGCTGCGGCCCGTTCGTTCCGTTTCGGATTGTGCTTCATCGTACACGAGCCGAGCGGGTAGAAATGCGTATCGACCGACATGTTCTGCGTCGAGAGATTCGTAAAATGCCGCACGACGCCGGGCTCCGAAAGCTCCGGCAGAGCAGGCGGCCCCTCGGCCAACACGGAGGGCGGCAACAGTTGTTCCACGCCCACCACCGGCACATCACACCCGGGCAGCCGCGTCGCACGCCGGCCTGGCTTGGAGAGTTCAAACAGAAGCTGTGTACCTTGTGTATTTTTCATAGTTCTTTGTTATTGATTTACCACGGAGAACACGGAGGAAAAGAAGAATTAGACGCGGATAAACGCGGATTAAGAAAGAAGACTATTGCTACACTGCTCCGCGTCTAATCCTGTCTTTACTTTTCTTAATATCCTTTGTGATCTTTGGGGTTCTTTTTTAGGTTCTTAAGTCAAGCTCAGCGCCGGTTTTTCTGTGTCCTCTGTGATCTCCGTGGTGAATCCTTTCGCGATTTCCACAAAGCGATCCAGTTCTTTTTGGGTTCGCTTTTCCGTGACGGCAATCAAGAGACAATCGCTCAACTCAGGGTACCACTGGCCGAGTGGCACACCGGCAAGGAAGCCGTGATCGAGGCCATCGCTTACGAAACCATCCACATCGTTCTGTTTATCACGGAGAACAAACTCCTTGAACGTCGGCGAAGCGAACGCCAATTCAAAGCGGCCGGATTCAACAAGCCGGTTTGCCAAGTAGTGGCTTTTCTGTAGGCAAAGGTTGGCCGTTTCTCGGAGACCCTCGGGCCCGAGC
>JAJRUA010000344.1 GCA_024278035.1 Planctomycetota bacterium
CTCAACGGCACGGCGGTCGCCTGTAGCAGGGCACTGATTGCCATCTTCGAAAACTGCCAACAGGCGGATGGGTCGATTCTGGTGCCCGAAGTCCTACGCGACTACGTCGGCAAAGACCGCATCGGCAGCACGGAAGATAGCTGATCTCTGAAAAGAGAAAGGTGGAGCAGGATCACAAGATAATCCGTCTTTCGCCTCAGTCGAGATCGAGGATTCAGTCGGGGTGTGGGGATATCGAAGCTACAGCCCGTACCGGGCTTTTTCCATCGCCAGGAAGATGCATCCGATCACCATGGCCACGGTCGCCACGACCATCAACATCGTGTAGATCGTCGTGGGTGGCTTCTTGATGAGCACCCCGCGAGCAGGAGCCATTGGGGCCGAGGCAGTAGCGATAGGGCCTGACGAGAGCGGTCCCTGCGAGAGATCGCTCTCCATGGGGCCATCGTCCTCCAGACTATCATCCAAGTTTAAGTCGAGTTGCGACACGATCACCCTCCTGTATGGGTCCTTGTTGGAAGCGAACATCGACTCGACCGACCGCACGGTCAGGAGCCGTCTTGAGGATCTCGATTCGACCCTTGTACTTGGTTTTGTTGAAGACTTCGACCGTGTGCCCCGTCCGTAGGCCATCGTCCGAGCCGATGCTGATTTCGACTAGCTGGACGCCCCCACGACGTTGCGTGCGGCTGACAAAGCCATCGACCCGTGGTTTGATCGCGTCGGCAGGCGTCGCTGGATCAAGATTGTTTTCACGCAAGAGGCTTGCCATCCGGCCTGAATCGGTAACAAGGTCGCGGTTGCGTTCGAGCGCCGTTTCCAAATCATTTCGCTTGGATTGCAATTCTTCGGTTGCGTCGAGGGCCGTGGCGAACATCCGGTCGCGACCTGCTTGGTTCTCTAAAATATCTCGTCGCAAGCCGGTTACCTCTTCGGCAAGCCGATCATTGTTCTGCTGGGTTGCAGCCACGGCGGCGATGGATTCTCGCTCACGTTCACGAAGCTCATCCAGTTGAGCCTGGGTCGAGGCACTGCGTGCTATAAGCCGTACTCGCTCACTTTCCAGTTTGCGGACTTGTTGGAGGGCCGCCTCTTGCTTGGCGGTCAGGTTGCTTTCAAGCCGGTTGTACTGGGTCTTCAGAGCCGCGAAGTCTGCGTTCGTTTGGGTAAGCTGCTTTTTCGCTTTCTCAGCCTGGGTTTTCCAGTCGCGGTGGGTCGAATAGACCACCATCGCCAGACTCATAAACACGACGCTCATCACCAGCAGGGCGACAACGAAGATTTTGCCGAGGAGATTCATGGGGGGTGTTCCTAATGGTCGCGGGGGGACCAAGCGTAAACGGTGGATCAATCGAGGGGGGCCAATAACCGTGGCCCAGCTCAGCAACAGCGCCGGAGCCTCAACCGGCACGTTGGGTGGGTCTTGGCAGTATAGTCACCCCGAGAAAAGCATGTCAATTTGCGGGGTTTACATAAAGTTCACCAAAAGGGGCTTTTCGAGCCCGTCCTGCCGATTGCGCCCGCTTGTGAGGGTAAAAACGCCCGTCTTCCCCTTTTCCCCTTTTTCGGGCAGGTTGCTAGAGCGGCAGCATGAGCCCCGCTTAGTCAGTCGACCGTCAATGCGGATGGCACCCACAGCCCGACCCACATCCCCCCGGCCCGGGCCCAACGGGCCCCGGCCCAACTTGGCCAGCCCCAGAAACCGGCGCGCCAGCCGTGTGAGCCGAGGGAAGGCTTAGCAGCTTGGCCAGCTTCATCCCGCCACAATCGGGGCACTCGGGCTGCTCTTCCGAAGAGCGAATCAGCACCTCCACTTCATGCTGGCAATCACGGCAAAGGTATTCGTACAGAGGCATGGTAGTTGAGCAAGGGTTTAGGGGAACGGTCAGCTTTCAGCCTTTTTGGGAAGCCGATCGTTGACAGCCAACCGCTGAAAGCTAGGACTTTAGTCAGAAGGTCGCCGAAGGATTTCGCTAAGCACAACGGCGTCCTTTATCCCGGCGGGGGTGGTGAGCATCTTGGCAACACGGGCGGCGGCGGAGGGCCGGAGCTCGATTGCGTCTTCATGCCGGTGCCCTACGGTTGGCTTATTCTGAAACTGCCCCAACTGGTGATCAAATGTCTTATGGAGTCTCGCATCGAGGCGGTCATCGGCCTGAGCGATGCGCTCGCCCAGGTGGGCCGCTTGCTCGGCCAATTGGCTCTCGGCAAGGTGCTCATGAGAAAGGGCGCCTACCTCGGATCGCCGGACGGCCGGTTCCTCTTCGACGATTAATTCAGCAGGCAGTTCCAATCGGGGTGCTGTGGGTTCCCCATGCTGAGCCTGTCCGATTTTCCGGAGGAACTCTTGAATCTCCGTTTGCACAGGATCCATTTGCGAGGGAGCTGTCTGGCCAGCGTTGCCTGCGGGCGAATGCATGGCCGCTTCTCCGTACAGTGCCGGTTCCTCCTCCAAACGATCGAAATCCCCCTCTTCGTGCCCCTCCTCGCCGTACGCGCCCTCCGAGTCGATCTCGACCTCAACTTCGCGTCTGGCTTCAAACACCTGTCGAAGCACCCAGAAAAGGACCAACAATAGTGGTCCAAGACTCTCGATCCATCCAGCGGCTAGCAAAGGGGCGTTCATTCAGCGACTACTTTGCCCCCGAAGAGGCAATTGCCTCACGCATGTCGGTATCTGCCTGGACGTTTTGCATCTTGTAATAGTCGAGAATACCCAACTTGCCCGACTGAAACGCCTCAGCCATCGCATGGGGGACTTCCGCTTCGGCTTCGACCAATTTGGCCCGCATTTCTTCAATGCCGGCAAGGTACTCTTGCTCTTGAGAAACGGCCATCGCACGGCGGCCTTCGGCCTGGGCACGGGCGACACGGGTGTCGGCCTCGGCTTGGTCCGCCTGGAGGCGAGCACCAATGTTGTCACCCACATCAATGTCGGCGATGTCGATCGACACGATCTCAAACGCTGTTTGCGAGTCGAGCCGCCTTGCCAGAACGGCCTTCGTAATACGGTCAGGATTCTCCAGCACCTGTTTGTGGCTCGCAGAGGAACCAATGGCCGAGACGATTCCTTCGCCGACGCGGGCGGTGATGGTCTCCTCAGTGGCACCACCGATGAGTTGGTCCAGGTTGGTCCGAACCGTCACGCGTGCCTTCACCTTTAACTGAATACCATCTTTGGTAATGGCATCGAGAGAAGTTTTTTTACTGGTTTTTGCGGGGCAATCAATAACACGAGGGTAAACGCTGGTTTGTACCGCCTCAAGAATGTTTCGCCCCGCAAGGTCAATCGCCGTAGCACGCTTAAAATCGAGGTCAATAATCTTTGCTTTGCGAGCAGCGATCATTGAGCGAATCACGAGCGGCACGTTGCCACGCGAAAGATAGTGGGCTTCGAGGGCTCGTGTCGTAATACCCACGTCATCCGACAAACCTGCCTGCACGGCCATGATTTTGCTACGGACGATCACGGTCGGGTTGACCTTGCGGAAATACATCCGCAGGAGATCGAAGATGGATATCCCTGCACCCGTGGTGACCGACTGAATCCAAAGCCGAAAGAATCGTGCAATGACCGCAATGACCGCAAGTACGAAAATAATCGCACCGATCGTCAGGACGATCCAAACACGGCTATCATTAAAAAGGCCGCCGGCACCCTCTTGGGCCAAGAGCAAATTGTGAACGGGTAGCGCAGCGAGCATGGGTCATCACCGTGTAGGAGGAATCGTCCCTATGTTTGTAGGCGTCTGGGGCCTCGATTTCAAGCTCGCGACGGAGCCAATACGGAGCCAATAACGAACGACAAAGTACAAATGACGAAAAAAACCCTCAGTTTTTGCCATTCGCCATTCGGATTTCGTTATTATCCCGGCTCTAGCTGAGATCGAGATCCTCTAGCCCCAGTTCTTCTAGGCCCAGTTCCTTGGCGGGGCGGGCGAGCAGGTCGTCAGGGTTGAGGCTCATGGGTTGTTCTTTCCTGTCGGCTCGGCGGACGACGACACGGTTAGCGCTCACTTCGACCACTTTGACGTACTCGCCCGGGTCAATGGCTTGGCTCTGGCTAACGCAGTCGATCATTTGGCCATCGATCTCGACGGCACCGGCTGGCAGGAGCTTGGAACGGGCGATTCCGACACGGCCTACGAGATCGGCCCGACGGTCGTTTACGGCGACTTCTTCTGCCGTCGGCGCACGACCGATCAGCACCCGCCCCATTGGCGTGTGGGGCAAAATTTGGAAAGCGAGGTAAATCATCGCCGGCGCGATCAGCACCTCCGCCGTCGCGAACGAAAGCCCCATGAACCACCCTCCCGATTGGTAAGCGCTATAGATGGCCGCTATGAACGAGAGCCCCGCAAACGCACCGAGCATCCCTCCCGACGGAAAAAACACCTCCGCCACAACCAACAACGAACCGATGAGCGTCAGCAGAAGGGCAATCGAAAAATCGTCGAAGAGGTTCATGGAAGCAGTAAGCAGTTCAAAGTTATGGCAAGAACGCCATTGGTTCAATTGGCGAGCGGTGGGGCGTAAGCCTCCCGATGGAAGTGGTGGCACCTTCGCCATCGGGAGGCTGTGTCTCAGAAACAAGGGCGCCCCGCCGCTCGCCCTTATTCTACCCGCGAACTTGCTTGACGACGACATGGTTGGCTTGGGCTTTTACGACGACGACCGGCGTGCCACGGTCAATCATCTCTCCGCCTGCCGTCACATCGACGAGTTCCCCGGCGATTTCGGCTCGGCCTGAGGGCATGAGGTCCGTGGTTGCGGTGCCCGTTTGGCCGACCAAGTGGGCGTAATCGGCGATCGCTTCGCGACGATCTTGCTCGATCTGGTCCGCTTCGTCGGGTGGCATCAACATGGCCCGACGGAAAATGGGCGAATGCGGCAAATACTGGCGCAACACCATCCCCAGCCCCAAGCAGATAACGCCTGACCCGGCGACGACGCTCAGCGAGTTCCGAAGCTCGATCAATTGCAACTCGGTCTGCGGCAAAATGAACGTCTGGCTTGCCAGGACCAGTGCGGCCACGATCAGCAGTCCGCCCCCCAAACCAAAAATGCCAAAGCCGGGCAGCACGAGTAGCTCCAGTAGCACGAACACCACGCCTGTCACGAACAACATCACTTCAAGCCAGTCGGCCGTGCCGTTGAGGAACTTGCTCCAAAAGAACAGCAGCATGGCGACGGCCGCAATGAAGCCGCCGATACCCAGGCCGGGGGTGCTCAGCTCGACGTAAACGCCGAGCACACAAATTATGAGGAGCATCGCTGCAAAGCCGGGGGAGCCGAGCGCTTCGATTAGTTCGAGGGCCCAGTTGGGGTGGGCCGTTCGAGGGGGCTCCGTAAAACCGTAGAGAGATGCCAGATCGTCAAATTGCTCAACCACATGCCAGGCGATGCCCAATTCCTCAGCTCGCTTGCTGGAGAGCGATAGCCGTTCCCCTGCCGCGACGATCCGTTCGCCACGCCGCCAGTCGGCCCGATCGGGCTGTTCGGCCAGTTCGGCAGGTCCCATCGCCCGCACCTCGGCGGTCTGGCGGTTGGAATAGAGATGGACTTCCAGCGACGGGTCCACCACCGCAGCAAGCAGCGACCAACTTCGCTTGGTAGCGGGGGCAAGCGTTTTTTGCAGAGTCGTCAGGATCGGTGCAAGAGCCCCCGCGTTTTTTTCTTGTTGTTTCTCTTGGTTTTCGACCCTGTTCCGCAATCGCCGCCCGGGACGCTCTTCGGGGGCCTCTTCTTCAACCTCTTCTGCACCGCCCTCCTTAGCATCATCGAGCCACTCGAAGCCCTCTTTGGGAGCGGCCTCCATCGCTTCGAGACCTCCCCCCAGCGTTGCCCCCTCTTGCAGCACAAGCTGTTCGCAAGCGAGCGCCACCAGCGCCGCCGGCCCTTCGGCCCGTCTTGGCACATAGGCCACCGTGCGAGCGTCTCCCCTGCTCAGTTCGGCCAGTGTTTGGGCTAGCTGCATCGCGGCCGACCAATCACCACTGCTGCTGTTGATGCGTACGCCAATCCAGTTGACTCCCTGTTGTCCGTTGGGGCCCTGTCCGTCCAACTCGGTGCCGATGAGCGTTTCCAATCGCCGGGCCATCGAAGTGGTCAGCGGCCCGTCGAGATCGATCATCACCGGTCGCCACGAATCGATGAAGGCTTGGTCTTCTTGCAAAGAGCCCGCTGGCACGCCAAGCGTTCGGGCAAGCGATGCCCGATCTGCGGCCAAGTACTTTATGAAACCAATCTCACGGCCCGTTCGGCCCGTAAAAATCGCCAAAGAGCCGGCAGGAGAAAGCACTTCCTCACCCGCAACAGTGGACTCCGCCTCAAGTGACTCAAGGTCTTTGCGAAGCGTGTAGCGATCGCCACGGTCCGTTTCGACTCGCAGTAACTCGGCAGCCGGATCAACCATTGCCATCGCAATGGCTGGAGGGGCCGTCCGGCGGGTCCCAGCAATTTGGGCATAGGAAGCACGGATACCCGGCTCAAGGGGCCCGCTGGCTTCTTTTTCCTTGGTTGCCGGGCCGATCTCCGCGTCGGGTGCCATCGCAATCTCTTCACACGCTAGCGCCGCCAGCACGGCATGGCCATCGAGCGAACTCGGCAAGTAGGCAAGTGTCTTTACCGATGCCATGGAGGGCGATACCAAATAGCGTGCCAACGAGAACGCCCGCTCAAACTCGGTCGCCCCTCCCTCTGGAGCGGGAACGAACTCAAGCACCAGAAGCGGCCTGCGTCCCTCTCCTTCGGCCGTCTCTTTCGTCTTCGTCAGCAATTGCACTGCACGTTGGAGGCGACTCTGATAAAGTCGATCCGCATTCCCCACCAGCGGCAGTTGAATCCGTAGTAAACGGACCGAACGCTGCGCAGGAGCGATCTCGCCCTGCTCCGCACTTGCAGGCAAAGCAAGCGATAGCAAGACCCAAGCCACTCGAAGGCTAAAAGGGCCAAGCCCTTGTTGAAGACTCCCGTTACGCAAAGCACACTCCATAGAAAGGGGGGGGATTCCTCTGATTGTAGATTGTAGCAAAGTCTTGCCGCAAGAAAGCCTATGCCGCTTACGATGGTCGAACGATGGCAAAGTCCTTAGTCCAAGGCTCCCATGAGTTTAAGTGGGATTGAGTGAGGAAGTACCTTCGTTTCTTGCGTATCGGAAAAGTTGGGACCACGAAGGACACGAAGAAAAAACGCTCGTGCTTTGTCAACTCTCATTTAAGATTAGGTCAAAGCACTCGTAATGAATCCAGCCCTCCTCAATATGCCAAAAAACGCGGCCACGGCGAAGATGAAAGGAAGGCCGATAACCGGTGAAGAGTTCGACCGCATGATAAAGGCTACCGATGCCATTGTTGGTGAGAAGGTGGGCGAATCATGGCGGTTGCTTCTGAGGGGCTTGTGGTGGTCCGGCTTGCGACTTAGTGAAGCTTTGGCCCTTCGATGGAATCAACCCGGGCGGCATCACGGTGATGCTGAATGGCCGTAAGAGCGTCTTGGCGTTCGATGCGGGCTCACAGAAATGCGGGAAAGGTCCAGCTAGTCCCATTGGCACCCGAGGTGGTCCAACTACTTGAGCCGATCAAGCAAGCCAGCGGCTACGTCTTTTCGCCTTGCCGTAAGGATGGCACTAAGCTGGCGAGAACGACACTCGCCATCGGTAAGCGAATCTGCAAGATCGGGAAGAAAGCGGGCGTAGTGGTGAACCCTGAGATCGGTAAGACGGCTTCCGCCCACGACCTGCGGCGGGCGTTTGGCTATCGCTGGAGCCGTCTCGTTATGCCGGTCGATCTGAAAGC
>JAJRUA010000345.1 GCA_024278035.1 Planctomycetota bacterium
CCCAAGAGAATCGTTGGTGGTGGGACTGAGCCGCAAGCCCCATTCTCGGCCCCCGGCCAAGAAGCTCCTCCCCCCCGCGTCGTTCCAACAATTGCCCTCGTTTTTCCGGAAGGCACGGCCCCAACCTCACGGAGGCGAGCCGCGAGCGCCGCTTTATCGAAAACACGGGACCGGAGCGAAGGTCGAAGGATTTCCATTTCTACGATCGCCCCGCTTCCCCGGCCCAAGAAAAAGCTTTTTGGGTGCTGGTGATTTCTTGGAATCTCGGAGGGCGCCCGCCTACGACTACTCCGTGGCGGGGTTGCCACAGCTTCTGTCGGGGGGCTGACGCCTGCACCGCTCGCCGGCTACGCAGCGATCCTCTAATAAATTAGAAGATTTGATTGACACGCCTTCTCCGTCCCGTTATTATCATCTAATGAATTAGACGAACATGTCTGGCTGAAAACCTTTTCTCTCTTCTGTAAAACCGTTATGGCTCGTCAAAAATCGCCATATCCGACGGAGTTGGAGCTTGAAATCCTCAAGGTGCTTTGGGACGAATCGCCGTTGCCGGTGCGGGAGGTGCGATCCCGGCTGGAGGCGGGGGCCGATCGGCCGCTCGCCCATAGCAGCGTGATTACGATGCTCAACATCATGCACCGGAAGGGTTTTTTGAGTCGCCGCAAATCGGGCAAGGCTTTTTTCTTTTCGCCCAAGGTGAAAAAGGAAAACGTGACAGCCAAGATGATGGGCGATTTGCTTTCACGGGTTTTTGAGGGCTCGCCCGCGGCGATGGTTCTTAATCTGCTGGAAACCAACGATCTGGACGCCGACGAGTTGGGGGAACTGCGCCAACTCATCGGCCGTAAGGCGAAGGAGCAAAAATCATGATCTTTTCAAGCGGTCAGGTCTGTCTGGTGTTGCTCCATTCGTTGTGGCAGATGGCTTTGTTGGCGGCGGTGGTGGGGCTGGTTGGCCGGCTTTGGCGTGGGCAGACGGTGGAAAGCCGTTACGCGCTGCATGTGGCGGCTCTAGTTCTGGGTGTTGCATTGCTGCCGATGACTTATGCCTACGTGCAATTTTCACAGGCAACTACCGCTGTGCCTATTGCCACGGTTTCGCTTGTCGGCACTCCTCCGTACGCGGCACTATCCAACTCCGCACCTTCGATGGAACCGACAGCTCCGGGTGGTTCGTCGGCTGCCACGTCACCTTTCGCAGCACTCTCCACGGTCGCTCCGCAGGTAGATGCAAAACCGGCCAATTGGTCCCGTTTTGCCCCTTGGTTGTTGGGCATTTATGTGGCTGGTGTGGTGTTGATGCTCGTGCGGTTGCTTACAGGAATCGTGCAGTCCCAACGGTTGGAAAGCGGGTCCAAACCGATCACCGAGGGGCCGTTGCGTGAGGCTCTGCAAAAATTGTCGAAGCAATGGTCGCTCCGGGCTGTGCCGGCTTTGGCCTATGCGGAGCGGGTGGTCGTGCCGAAAGTGGTGGGTCTTGTTCAGCCGACGATCTTGCTACCCGCATCGGCACTCACCGGTTTGACGGCCAGCGAACTAAAAATGATTCTTGCCCATGAATTGGCCCACGTCCGCCGCCATGACATGGGCGTTTACCTGTTCCAACGATTGGCCGAGGCGGTGCTGTTCTTCAATCCGGCCCTGTGGTACCTGAGCCGGCGCATCAGCACGCTACGTGAATACTGTTGTGATGAGATGACTTGCAGGGCGATGGGGAGCACGACGGACGACCCGAAGCTGCGTTACGCCACCGCCTTGTTGCGAGTGGTGGAACTAGCGGGAACAAGCACGGCATCTGGCAACGACCTAGCCGCACTGGCTGCCAGCGGCCGCTCGCCGTCGGAATTACGCCGCCGCGTTGCACGCTTGTTTGGCGAGCCGTTGAGAGAGCCGGTGCGGTTGTCGCGCGGAGGGATGCTGAGCTTTGTCATCGTTGTGCTTTTGTTGACAACCGGTCCTACAATGTGGCCTAGTAAGGCGCAAACAGCTGATGTACGTACACGCCCGCGAAGCGAACAGGTGGAAGAACCTGCCACGATTTCAGGAAAAATTGTCCTGGAAGATGGTTCACCGGCAACAACAACGGGGTGGCTTCACTCCGAATCGAGATTCGATACGGGTCCCAATTCGTCGTCTAGCGATGCGCGAACCGTCGGTCAGTTCACGGATTCTTTTTTTTGTAAAGTGCATTCAGGAATGGTATGGCTGCTCTATTTCCCTAATGGTTACGCACCCGCGTGGGTCGGGCCTCTTGAGCTCAAGTCAGGACAACAGCTTGACGACGTGACGATCACACTCAAGCTAGGTTTCTCTGAATTGATTCGTGTAACAGACGAAGAAGGAGAACCCGTTGTGGGGGCGACCATCGTTGTTCATCCTGAAATCAACGGAAAATGTGATGGACCCGTCCATGAGAAGACTACCGATGCGAAAGGGGAGTACCTGTTTGAGCATTTGGCAGATACACGGTATCGGTTCAACATCACGGCTCCCGGGTACCAACCGTTACGAACGGCACCGCTTAGGCTTGAACAAGGCGAGGTACTACGGCCAACCATGATTCGTAGCCAGCCGAACACGGGTGCCGTACGATTTGCCGACGGTACTCCCGCATCCTACACCAAGATTTATTGCAAAACTGAAATACAGAAGAATGGCTTTATTCGTAGACATAAAAACGAGAACAGGGATTTTTTCGGTGCCTTGTTTACAACCTGTGATTCGAGTGGCCGATTCTCCTTGGATCAAATGACCGAAGGATCGCGTTATCTTTTTGTGGTTGAAGCGCCGGACTATGGTCGAGGGATAGTGACCGATTTGCAAGCGGGGCAAAAGGATGTGCAAATTATCTTGCCAAGACGCAGTGATTTGTTCGTGAAGATTCAGGGTGATCTGACCCATTTTCATAAACGGAACGGTAAACCGTTTGTCAGCGTCCGCCAGCGATTTAATTTTAATCCCCTGCCGATTGCAACAGGTTTTGAGGAGTTGATCGGTGGGGATGTTCCCATTGAATTGAACGACGAGGGGGGCACGGCCATCTTTCGCGGCCTTGCCGTTGATCTGAGCGAGAATGCTGGACCGCAACAAGTGGAAGTCTCGCTGAACTATCCGAATGGCCATCGGAAGATTGTGGCTATGAATCTCACCGGTGACACGACGGTGGAGTTTGTCTTGCGGGACGCAAAGAGCACGGGCCCTTGATTCTTTTTGGCGAGCCGGGTGCGTTAGCTCCCGGAGGTTTCTGCGCCGGAGCTGACGTGGCTCTTGCTGCATGGCATCTGCTGTAAAAACCTCCGGCGGCTGACGCCGACGGCTCGCCTGTGATTCGATGGCGGAGTTGCCCTCTAGGATCATCGGGGGGCTGACGCCCGCACCGCTCGCCTATTGGCTATTGCTATCGCTGGCGGTTGACCGTTACGACTCTTAGGTCGCAGACGTTGGTATGCGTGGGGCCGGTTTTTAGTAACGCGCCCAACGGCTCGAAGAAATGGTAGGCGTCGTTGCGCTGTAACGACTCTTCTATCGACAAGGCCGATTGCTTTGCTTCTTTTGCAACCTGCTCATCAATCCATGCGCCGGTGGCGTCGGTGGGGCCGTCTTCGCCGTCGGTGCCGCCGGAGAGCAATGCGATGCCTTGGCAATTGCCTAACTGTCCTAACGCGGCGAGGGCCAGTTGTTGGTTGCGGCCTCCTAGGCCGCGGATCGCTTCGGGGGCCAGCTCGACCGTCGGTTCGCCGCCGGAGATGAGGCAATTGGGGCCGAGCGGGACCGACGAGTCCCGCATTTGGAGGGCCATCGTCGCGAGATGACGCCCGACCTCTTCGGCCGAGCCTTCGGAAGCCGTTGCCGAAGTCATCGCGTGGTTGTAGCCAAGGCGTTCGGCTTCCATGCCGGCAGCATCAACGGCAGCGGCGTTGTTGGCAAGCAGGACCGTTTGGGCATTGGTCTTGAAAGCGGGCGGAACCGCCGGTGATTTGCTTCGCAGGAATTTTACGATTGGCGTCAAAGAGGCGTCGGCAGTTAGCCCCCATTGCTCTAGCACCGTGAGGGCGTCGGCTGAGGTGGAGGTGGGCCGAACGGTGGGACCACTGGCAATAAGGTCAAGCGGGTCGCCCAGCACGTCGGAAATAACGAGCGTCCAAAGTTGACGTGCCCGGCACGCCCGGGCCAAGCCGCCCCCTTTCACATCGCTCAACTGTTGTCGCACGGTGTTGATTTGCTCGATCGTGGCGCCACTGGCCGAGAGTTTTTTGGTAAGCAAGATTTTCTGAGCGAGCGTGATCGGTGCCGATGGGGCTGGCAAGAGGGCCGATCCCCCGCCGGAGAGGAGACAAATCACGAGGTCATCAGCATCCGCTTTCGCGACGAGGCGGAGCATGCGTTGCGTGGCGACGGCCCCTTCAGGGCGCGGTTCGTTGATGCCTGCCGGACGTCCGGCCAGGAGTTCAATGGTTCGCGTTTCAGCAACGCAATCGGCAGGGACACTGAGTAGCCCCGACGCTTGTTTGTCTGCCAGCAGTTGCTCCCCTAGCGCCGCTTCCAGGCCATGTGCCATGCCAGCCCCCGCTTTGCCGCCACCGACAATGAGTACCCGGCGAACGCCGCGTAGATCGGTTTCAAGCACTTCGCCACAGGTTCCTTCCACCGAGAGCCGATGGCCTTCGACGCGGACCGCTGAGGGCAAGAGCCGCTCTGGCCGAACGGCATCGACGCCCGCTTGCCAAATGCGCCGTGTATCGCTTGAGAGGAAACGTTTTTCAGTGGCGGGTGAGGGGGGCATTTTTTAGGAGCGGTCAGCGGTTGGCTTTCAGCAAACTGCTTTTTTGCAGAAGCCAAACGCCGATGGTACGACGACAAATAGAAATTGCGGGAGGTGTCTCCGGCTACCGATAACGTGATGTGGCCCTCTTTATGTCAGTAGCATCGTATGGGCGTCGGAGGCGTCTCTCACAGACGAGTGTCACCTTCACAGACGAGTGTCGGTAGGCTTACGCCCACCGCTCGCCTATCGGAAAAAAACGGTCCCCTGCCGACCGCCTGCTATTTTATTTTCAGCATTTTTCGATTTCTTTGATTTTCTCTAGGCGGCGGGCGTGTCGGCCTCCTTCGAATTCGGTATCGATCCAAACTTGTACCATTCGCTCGACAACGCGTGGGCTGAGCAAGTCGGCAGAGAGGCAGAGGACATTCAGATCGTTGTGGCGGCGACTGATCTCGGCGGTGACTTCGTCGGTGCAGGGGGCGGCACGTACGCCGGGGAACTTGTTGGCGGCGATGGCCATGCCGATGCCGGTGCCGCAGATCAAAATGCCCCGGTCCGCTTCGCCTTGGCTCACCTTTCCGGCGACGATCGACGCCAAGTCAGGGTAGTCGACGCTTTCCGTCCCGTCGGCTCCATCGTCGGTCACGTCATGGCCAGCCGCTTGGAGGGTGGCAATGACTTTGCGTTTGAGATCAACGCCTCGGTGGTCACTTGCTACGTCGATACGCATCGTCCCGTTCCTTATTGTTTTTTCAGTTCGTCGAGTACGGTTTCAGCGTGGTGAACAACCCCTTGTTCAATTTGATCAGCGCAAAGTCGATAGACTTCCAGGGGGCCCCCGATCGGGTCGGCAACGCCCGTCCCGCCGGGCATCAGTAGCTTGACACGCGAGGCTGCCTCAGGCCAGTGCTCGACAATCACCGACCGGTGGCCTTCGGTGAGCGGAATAATCAGGTCAGCCTGGCGGACAAGGTGTTCGGTCAATTGCTGCGAGGCGTGGGCATCAAGGGGCGATCCTCTCTCTTGCATTAACTTGACCGCTTCGGGGCTTGCCGCCGAGCCGGGAGAGGCGGCAAGGCCTGCCGAGGCGACCATCACGCCTGCCGCTTCGAGTTCGTCTTGGGCCACGCCAAGCAATTCGGCAAGTTTCTGGCGAAAGATCGCCTCCGCCATGGGGCTCCGGCACGTGTTGCCGGTGCAGACGAAGACGATAAGCATGCGTGAGAGCCGGTCGATAGTCGCTTTGCCAACCACCCCTTCGCGGAGCATTTCGACACCGTTTGCATCGACTCGTACGACCGACGAGGCTTGTCCGTAATGAGCCGGTCCATCGTCGATCACCAGGGCAAGATGCTCGCCAAAGGAATCAATGCACTGCTGGGCGGTTGTGGCGGGCGGTTCGCCCGACTTGTTGACGCTGGTCAAAACGAGGGGGCCTGCCAACATGCGCAGCACGTCTTGCATCACCTGATTCGCGGGGGCACGAAGGCCGACAGTTCCCTGAGGGCAAAGGGATTGTCGCGTTTCGTCCGAAAGTTGGTGAAGCAAGCTCTCCGGGTGATTGCCATCGACGACCAGTGTCACGGGGCCGGGCCAGCAGCGCCGGGCTAGACGCCGGGCAAGCGGAGGCCAATTGGGGGAATAGTCTTCGGCATCGTCCGCACTTTTTACCGCCAGTGTGAAGGGGGCCGACGCGCTCCGTCCTTTGGCGTCGGAGAGCTTGGCAATCGCCTTGGGGTGCGTTGCGCTGGCCGCTACGCCATAGATGGTCTCCGTTGGCAGGGCGACCAACTCCCCTTCAGCCAGGGCCTGAACCACACGATGCACCACATCGCGAACGTCGTCCGCCTTGGCGACGTCGATCAGAAGTGGGGGCATAGCGAGTCGATGGGGGTGAATCGTAGGCTGATGGGGCGAGCTGCAAAAAGCCCGCTCCGTTTCGCAGTAACTTGCGGCAGACCAACAGTTTAGCTCCCTTTTATCCCCCCGGTCAAGCTAGCCAAAATGAGAGGGATACTGTCAAACGGACGGAGCTATCGTAGGATAGATGGGGTGAAGGAAATTAAGAACCAACGCTTATGGCAGATCGACCGACGCCAGTTTCTTGCGGGTTCAGCGGCGGCGTGGGGAGCTGGCCTCCTCGGTTGCAAGAAACCGGAGCAAGAAAACCTAGGCCGGCTCGAAGCCGTCTGGGGGGTGCATGGCATCGTCGCCGGACGAATGCACAAGCCGCGGGCGATGTCGATCGGGCCGGACGATCGTCTTTACCTTGTCGATTTCACAGCTCGTGTTTTGGTCTACGAAGCTGACGGGACATTTGCGCGTAGTTGGCAAACGCCGGAGTCAAAGAATGGCCGGCCCACAGGCATCACGTTCGACACGCTGCGGAACGAAGTGTTGGTGGCCGACACACACTACTACCGCGTTCTGGTGTACACGCCCGAAGGGGAATGGCTCGAAGAGCGGACGCTGGGCGGTGTGAACGGGAGCGCGCCGGGCGAGTTTGGTTTTGTGACCGACGCCGTGCGCGACTCGCAGGGAGTCTTTTATGTTTCCGAGTATGGCGAACATGACCGCATCCAAAAATTTTCGTCCGAAGGGGAGTTCCTCTTACAGTGGGGAACCCACGGCACGGAACGAGGCCAGTTCAAACGGCCCCAAAACTTGTTGATTGACTCGGACGGTCTGCTGTGGGTTTGTGATGCGTGCAACCATCGCCTTCAGGCGTTTGACTCAGAAGGAAACTTGGTCGCCCACTGGGGTACGGAAGGCTCCGCCCCGGGCGAATTGTATTACCCCTACGACGCGGTTCTGGACACCGACGGCAATTTTTTCGTTTGCGAATACGGCAACCACCGCATCCAGAAGTTTACGCCCGAGGGCAAATCGCTCGGCATCTGGGGCCACCAGGGCCGTGCCCCGGGCGAATTGTGGAACCCCTGGGCCCTAGAGATTGACAGCCGGGGCCGCTTGCACCTCCTCGACACCGGCAACCACCGCGTTCAACGGGTTGTTATTTAGAAAAAAGGGGATAGGAACCACGAAGTCACAAAGAACACGAAGAAGAGAAGAGCGAGAAGGAAATCTCGAATACGCGCGAATAGAAAAAACATTCGCAGTTTCTTGTTTTTTTCCTTCGTGTTCTTCGTGCCTTCGTGGTAGTTCTTCCTTTAATACGGGTAAACGGTTACGAAAAGAGCAAGTAAATGCGGTACGATGAGTTTTCTGATTCCCTGACTTCGTAGTGATTCAACTATTTTGTTCGATCATAGCCTTGCCTTCGATAGCATCTGGTGGCTCGCCTTGTTGGCGTTGCTGCCCGTGTTGTGGTGGACGAGTTATGGGGGACTTTCGGGGCTTGGTTACTGGCGGCGTCTGGGGGCCCTTGCACTACGGTCGTTCGTGTTTGCGGCGATTGTTTTCGCGCTGGCCGATATGCAGTTGCGTAAGAAAAGTGATCGGCTAACGGTTATCTACCTGCTCGACCAATCGCTCAGCATTCCTGACGAACAGCGTCAGGCCATGAAGACATTCGTCAACGCTTCGGTGCGAGAGCATCGGCTTGACGAAAAGCAGGACCGAGTCGGAGTGATCGTCTTCGGACGCGATGCCGAGGTGGAGCTGCCCCCCGTTGATTTCAATTACGAAATGCCGCGGATCGAAAGCACCGTTGATCGACAACAGACGAACCTAGCTGCGGCGCTGAGCCGAGCGATGGCCCTCTTTCCTCATGACGCGGCCAAACGAGTCGTCATCATTACCGATGGCAACGAAAACGCAGGTGACGCCCTGCGGCAAGCGCGGGCCATGACCAACGCGGGCGTTAGCATTGATGTCCTGCCCGTACCACTGCCTGAGCGGAGCGAGACTTCGGTCGAAAAGGTCGCCTTGCCGTCGAACGTACGACGGGGGCAACCCTTCGAGGCGCGCGTTGTCATCAACCATCAAACCAGCATCAATAAAACACAGACCGGCAAGCTCCGCTTGGTGCGTAAGACGGGCGACATCGAACGGGTGCTTTCCGAAAGCCCCGTAACGCTCAGCCCCGGAAAAAACGCTTTTAGTGTTCGTGAAACGATCGACACGGCTGACTTTTATACGTACGAAGCTCGTTTCGTGCCCGACGATCCGGAGAGTGACACCTCGGCACAAAACAATATCGCCACGGCGTTTACCCATGTACGAGGCAAGGGGCATGTCCTGCTGATCGAAGATTGGGAACACCCGGGCGAGTTCGACCGGCTGATCGACACGCTCCGCGAAGAAGGGCTGGAAGTGACCAAACGGACCAGCAACCAATTGTTTGGTTCGCTGGCCGAATTGCAACGCTACGATTCGGTGGTGCTGGCCAACACGCCGCGTACCAGCGGCTTCGATCGGGCCGGGGCGATCACCACCGACACAATCAGCGGATTCTCAGACGAGCAAATCGGGATATTGGTTCGCAACACCGAAGAACTCGGATGCGGGCTGGTGATGCTGGGCGGGGACCGTAGTTTTGGTGCGGGGGGGTGGGACGAAACTTTGCTTGAAAAGGCCATGCCGGTCGATTTTGAAATCAAAGCGGCCAAGGTCACGCCGGTCGGTGCTCTCTGCATGATTATGCACGCTAGTGAAATTGCCAAAGGCAACTATTGGCAAAAACGCATCGCCATCGAAGCAATTGATGCCCTAGGACCGCGTGACTATGCGGGCCTGTTGCAATGGAACGGCAACGATCAATGGCTCTGGGGACAGTCGCTCGGAGGAATAGTTTCGGTCGGACCCGCACGGAGCCAAATGAAGGCACGCATCGACCGGCTCACGGTGGGCGACATGCCCCAATTCGACCCGGCAATGAAGCTCGCCGCCGCGTCGTTCGCCCGGCTGTCGAACCCCACGCCGGCGATCAAGCACATGATCATCATCTCCGATGGCGACCCTTCGCCGCCGACGCGGGCGACCATGACAGCCATCAAAAAACAAAAAATAAAGATCACCACGGTCGCCGTCGGTTCTCACGGGCCGGCAGGCCATCAAACGATGGACCGAATCGCGAAAGAGACGGGCGGCAAGTACTATGTTGTCCGCAATCCAAACGCCCTGCCCCGCATTTATCAGCGCGAAGCTCGTCGGGTATCGCGCCCGTTGGTGCGTGAATTGAACCCGCCCGTCGCACCACGCATCACCCTGCGGCATGAAATCGTGCAGGGGCTCGACGATACCTTCCCACCGCTTGCCGGTTTTGTGCAAACAAGTGTCAAGGAGAGTTCGCTGGTGGAGGTGATCCTCCGTTCGCCCGTACCGACAGACGCCAAAAGCTCGACGATCCTGGCGACTTGGAATTATGGTCTCGGTAAGACGGCAGCGTTTACGACCGACGCCGGGGCACGCTGGGCCAACGAATGGACCGGTTGGGATAACTATGGCCAGTTCTTTAGCCAACTCGTCCGTTGGTCGATGCGTCCAACGGGCGACACGGGTAATTTCTCGGTGGCGACCGATGTGAAGGATGGCAAGGCACGCATTATTGTCGATGCGCTGGACAAAGACGAAGAGTTTCTCAATCTACCCACGATGGGCGGAGCTGCCGTTCGACCTGACCTTGGTTCGACAACGCTTGATTTTCAGCAAGTTGCTCCAGGTCGCTACGTGGCAGAGTTCGATGCGGAGGCAGCCGGGAGTTATCTGCTGGTGGTGAACCCCGGTTCGGGGCAGCCGATGATTCGCACCGGCGTGAACGTCGGCTACTCGGATGAGTTCCGCGACCGCGAAACGAACCGGGCACTGCTCACAGCGATCGCTGACCTTCCGGCGGGCGATGGCGAGCCGGGCGTGGTCGTAAGCGACGAGGCAGGCATTGAGTTCACCGGCCCCAAGGCGATTGACACGCTCACTACGGTGAACCCTTATCGGCGTGACCTTCCCCCCGCAGTGGCTACCCAACCAATTTGGCCCCTGCTGGTACTGATTGGCAGCGTGATTTTTTTGGCCGACGTGTTTGTCCGCCGGGTGCAAGTTAATTTGGATTGGGTCGCTCCGGCGTGGGCGTGGGTAGCTCAGCGTGTGCTGGGCCGGACCGCTTCCGAACAACCACCTGAAACGATGGCCCGCCTCCGCAGCCGCAAGGCCCAGGTACAAGAGCAAATGGCAGGGGGTGGCGAAGCACAGGCTCGGTTTGAGATCGATGAGGACGCCCCGCAAGTGTCGGGCGGATCACCACTGAGCGAGCTTGATTCGCCCCCAACAAAACGATCCGGCCCTAAAACAACCGGCAAGCAAGACTTGGCCGAAGAGACACCCGACCAAGAGGAAGGTTACACTTCACGTTTGTTGAAAGCGAAGAAAGACGCCCTGCGAAAACGAAACAATGAGTGAAATAGATGAAGGCGGTAACGCCGAAAGATTCCCCCCCCTCCCCAAA